>CANJKG010000105.1 GCA_947474775.1 Caulobacteraceae bacterium
GAATCCTTCGTCCCTCGCGGCGGCGGCATCGTGCCGTGGGCGAGCCCGCCAGCTCGATGGGAAAGCGCGCGCTCGCCCACCCAACCCTTGGCGTCAGAGGCCGCCATGAACTAACATTGAAGATGGATCACCCCTCGGGGGCAGGCCACTCCATCGGGCGCAAAAATCTCCAAGAAGAGGCTCTCGGTTACTAGATCCTTCATATACAGATTGACAGTCACGCCACCGAGCCAGCTGGACTGCCGGTTTAAGCATTCCCACATGTCGCCGCGGACACGTACCCAGTCGTCGCCCGAACGGGCGAAGCCCCGCGGAACAAGGACTTTATCCAACGCCTTCGCGTATGAGCGCCCCATTACATAAATCTCTTTGGATCGTAGAAGAGAGCTCGCACGTTCTGACGTGTCGCTTCCTTGTACTTTTTTACCTGCCTCGCGGCAGCCGCCCGGCCGGACGGCGTATCAGGCTTGACCTCAATATACCTTCGCACCCTCGGATCAGATGTTCGAGCAGGAGCGCCTAGGTCTGGCTTAAGTATCGTGCCATTGGGGCCGCGGACTCTCGGCTCGACATCCCAGCCGTCCTTGGGACGGCCCATGTCCTTATAGAACTTGTCCGCCCGCCGCCCGGCTCTCGTCGCCCAATTGTCTCCGACCCGGAGATAGGGCAGCCGCTCGGTCAACACGAGCGGACCGCGTCTGACCACCTCAGACGCAAGTCCTGCCGCGATCGCGGCGCCGGCTTCTAGTCCCAGAGCAGCTGCAACCGGACCAAGAGCCGGGATCGCCATCCAACTGTTCTTGTCGGCGATCTCACGCCGCGTTCGGTCGAACTCCGCCTCTTGCCACCGCAATTCGCGGTCGGCCGGCGGGGCCGCAGGAAGCTTGCCGTAGCCCGAGCCTGCGCTAGGCTGGGACTTGGTCTCACGCCCAGGCGCGGCCACCGCCCTGCTCTGCGCATCGGAGGCGGACCTGAATTGTGGGCCGTAGAAGTAGTCTTGGTAGCGCTTGGCGGCCGCCAGCTGCTTTTCCTGCTCAGTCTCCTCAGGCGTGCGCAGGTACCAGCGCCGCAGGTCCTCGCCTTCCAGGCGCGCAGGATCAATCTGCCCGTTGGGCATGCTTTTCGTCTCCAGGACATGGCTGTGGACGCCACGGAGGACCGTCGGCGGATCAGCTCGACTTCAGGGAAACGGCGCCGACGGCGTCGGGCAAACCCGACGCGGATTTGGCGACCATACCTGACCTCTCTCAGATCCGCGTGCGATTGTCGAGAACATTTCAGGAACATAGACGGCGAGCCGTTCGGCACGCAACCCGCAAACGAAAACACCCTCCCCGAAAGCTCGGAGAGGGTGTGATCGTACTTGGGTGCGGGGACAGGATTTGACCGCGACCCCACACTTTTGAGGGTCGCCTTCGCTGCGTGACGGGTGGCCCGGCAGGACTCGAACTGCTTAGAATAGAACCGGGGCAATTCCGAAAACTACCAACATTTCTACCAACATGCACCCGAGCGCTTGCCTGACCATCGCCGAACCGGTGCGCGGCGGGCGACGCAGCTACGCTCACATGTCGGTCGCACGAGGTTCTGCCGTCCCAGCGAGGCTTCGCCTCATGGTCCGAAGCGAATAGCGCAACAGGACCAGGGCGGTCGTCATGGAGACGGTCGTGACGATGGTCAGCGACCACCCCAGCTTGGCCGGATCGCGGAAGACGAAATCCGTGAGCGCGGCGGTCACCGTTGGGCCAAGTCCCTGCGAAAACACCGGGATGAGGAACTGGAACAGCCCGACCGCCTTGCCGCGGTATCGGCTTGGGGTGATCAGCTGAATGGTCGTCAAGGCGTAGAGAATGAAAGGCAGCGCCACGATGTTCAGCAGGCTGAAGCCCAGGACGAACATCAGCGGCGTCGGCGCCATGAAAGCCAGCACGCCGAGTGGCGTGAGCGCCATCAGGAGCCAGGTGTAGAAGCGCAGCGCCGCGTCGCGCATGCCGCGGGCGTAGAGCCAGTCGATGATCGCGCCCTTGGCCAGCAGGCTGAGCGAGCCGATGGCGCTCGCCGCGCCAAGCCACGGCCCGTACTGCACCGCCGTCCAGCCATAGGCGCGGCCCAGGTGGGTCGGGACCCAGGCCAGCAAGGCGTTGCCGGCGATGCTGACCGCGCAGAACCCCAGGAACAGGGGAATGAACACCGCCCTGCGCTCCTTGAGGAAGGCGATGAACGACGATCCCGCATCCTCCTCCACCGTCTTCAGCGCCAGCCGGCGCGGCGGCTCCCGGACGGTGAATATCAGAAAGGCCATGAGCGCCCCCGGGGCCCCCACCATCATCAGCACGAGCTGCCAGGACTTCATGCCGCCGAAAATCGAGCCCGAGCCGGCGACGCCGGCGGCCATGGCTAAGGCTAGGCCGGCGAACACGAAGGCGAGGCTCTGGCCGGCCTTGGTCCCCATGTTGAAGACGGCGATGCCCGTCGTGAGGCGCCGCCGCGGAAACCGGTCGGCGAGCAGTGACAGGGCGGCCGGCATCAGGGCCGCTTCGCCGACGGCCACCGCCATTCTGGCGAGCGTCAGCTGCAGGAACGAATTGGCCAGGCCGCTGAGCATGGTCGCCAGCGACCAGCTGAACACGCCGAAGAGCAGGATCCATCGCCGGGGATAGCGGTCCACCGCCCAGCCGAACGGCAGGGCGAAGAAAGCCAGGCAGAATCCGAAAGCCGGTCCCAGGATGATGCTCATCTCGAAATCGGAGAGCCGCAGGTCGTTCCGGATCGGATCCACCAGATGGACCAGGATGGTCCGGTCGATGGTCGACAGGGCGTAGTAGGCGGCCATCAGGATGGCCATCCACCAGGCGAACAGGTTGGCGGCGGGCTCCTGGTCCCCGGCAGGCGGGTGGCCGTCCGAAAGACCCATCATGTGCTCGCGTCCGTGGCGCTCACGATGCGGGGAAACCGCCGTCCACGCGGGTTGACGGTGATCGACGGCATCGTACCGCAGATCGAAGCTGATCGATTGACGCCTGCCACCCGGCCGCCCTCGCAAATGCCTAAGGGTTGTGCTCGCCGAGCCTGGGCGCGCGGACGCGCTTAGCCATGGCGAACGCGCTGAACACATAGGGCGCGCCCGGATAGGTGATCGGGCCCTCCTCGCCCTCCGCGGTCTTCCAGAAGCCGCGCGCCGCCAGGTGCTCGTCCGCGGGCAGGTCCTCGGGCCCGTAGAGCGCCCCGATGGGGATCAGCCGATCCTGGCCGCCCTTGAAGACCTCATCGGCGGTCTTGGTGAGGTAGAAGCACTCCAGCACCGTCTGGATCTCGTAGAAATGCTCCTGGCGGTATTGCGGGTTCAGGTACTTCTCGTCGTCCAGGCCGGCGGCCATGCCCTCTTCCGCCATCCACGAGATCAGAGCCTTGAACGGCTTCTGGTCGGCCAGCCGGACCACGGAATAGATGTAGCGGCCGTCGGCGCACTCGAAGAGCGCGCAGTGGGTGATCATCGGCTGTGCGTGGCGGCAGGTCTGCCGGCGCACCGGGGCCTGCTGGTATTCCCAATAGGCGAAGGCCATCTCGACGGTGACGGCCAGGCAGTCGTGCATGGAGACGTCGACAAGCTGGCCCAGCCCGTCCGCCTGGCGTTGCAGCAGCGCGACCTCGGCGCCGGCGAGCGCGAAGGTTGCGGCCGTATGGTAGGCCTGATTGCCGCCCGGCCGCATGGGCGGGATGGAATGGTCGTCGTAGCCGGAGATGTGCAGCTGGCCGCCACCGGCGAAGGCGATCAGGTCAGTGGAAAGATAGTCCGCCCATGGACCGGTCAGGCCGTAGGGCGTCACCGACAGGATGATCAGCTTGGGAAAGGCCCGCTGCAGCTCGTCATAGTCGAGGCCGAGGGGGCCCAGGTGCTTGGGCTGATAGCTGACGACCAGGACGGCGGCGTCGGACAGCAGGCTGCGGACCTGAGCCATCCCGGCGGGCGTGGCGAGGTCGGCGGTCACGCTCTTCTTGTTGGCGTTGTAGAACCAGAAGTTGAGGCTGTGCTCGGCGTCGGTCCTCCCATAGGCGAACGGCCCCACGCGGCGCGAGCCGGCGCCTTCCGGCGGCTCCACCTTGATCACCTCGGCACCCAGGTCCGCCAGGTAGCGGCCGGCCATCTCACCGCCGGGATCCTGCGACAGCTCGATCACCTTCAGGCCCCGGAACGGGGGCGCGCTGGGTCCTGCCTGCGCCATCAGATGACCCCCGATTGCCTGAGCGTGTCGTATTCCTCGTCGGAGAGGCCCACGATGCCCTTGAACACATAGTCGTTGTCCTCGCCCACCAGCGGGGCGGAGCGCCAGATCGGCCGCCCGGTCCGAGAGAACTTCACCGGGACGCCCTCGAACCGCGACGGGCCGCAGGCGGGATGGTCGAGCTTGAAATAGAGCCCGCGGTGCTCGAGTTGCGGGTCCACCTCCTTGTCGGCCTCACTTTGGACGGCCATGGCGGGCACCCCGGCGGCCTGCAGACGATGGCCGAGCTCGTGCTTGTCGTGGCCCTTGGTCCATTCACCGAGATGGCGGTCGATCTCGCGCCGCGCCGCGTGCCGGCCTTCGCCCGTTGCGAGGCTGGGCCCGGCGGCCCAGGCCGGCTCGCCCATCGCCGCCTTCAGGTTCTCCCACTGCTGGTCATCCATCACAGCGATGGCGATCCACTCGTCCTCGCGGTTGGCGGGATAGACGCCGTGCGGCGCCACGGCCTGATCCGGCAGGTCATTGCCGCAGGGCAGCCGGTCTCCGCGGTGGACGGCGTCATTGACCGTCACGTCGAGGATCTTCGGTCCCAGGAGCGAGACGCCGGCCTCCACCGATGACAGGTCCACCACCCCGCCCTTGCCGGTGGCGTTGCGGTGGTAGATCGCCGCCAGGATGCCGTTGGTGGCCTGATATCCAGCCTGGTTGTCCATGTAGGACATGCCCCAGCCCGACGGCATGCCGCCCGGCAGGCCGCTGATCTGCGACAGTCCGGCGATGGCCTGCACCACCGGCCCGTAGCTGCGGTACATTTCGTAGGGGCCGCCCTCGTGGCCGAAGCCGCTCATGCGGGCGAAGATGATCTCCGGCGACAGTTCGTTCAGCCGCTCAGGCGTCAGGCCCCAGCGCTCCATCACGCCGGGTGCGAAGTTCTCCACCACCACATTGCACTGGGTTATCAACCGCTCGCAGAGCTCGCGCCCCTCGGGCTTGGTCATATCGATGGTCACGGCCAGCTTGCTGCGGTTGTAATTGTTGTAGAAGCCGCTGGCGTCGATGTCGAAGCCGGCCACCTCGTGGCCGCCCGGCATCGGCTTGCCGCCGCGGGTGATCGGCACCCGGCGGATGTGGTCGATCCGCACGTGGCCGGGGCTGGCGTCCTCGATCTTGATCACCTCGGCGCCCATGTCGGCCAGGAAGCGGGTGCCGAGGGGGCCGGCCGCCACCCAGGTGAAGTCGGCGATCCGCACGCCGGCCAGCGGGCCGCCGCGCGGCCGGGGCCTGCGCGAGTCCGCCGCCGCCGTGGTCTGCGGCTTGTCCATTCAGGCTGGCTCCGGGGCGAACTTCACCAGGGTGATCTCGTCGGTGGCGGGGGTGAAGACCGCCCGCACTCGCATGTCGATCTTCACCGCGTCCACGGGGCAGCCGGTGATGTTGGTGGTCACGCGGGGGCCCTCGTCGAGCTCGACGATGGCGACGGCATAGGGCGTCTCGCCGGCGAAGCCCTGCGTCGTGGTCCTGTGGACGATGGTGTAGCTGTAGACCTTGCCTTTGCCGCTGGCGGCCCGCCACTCCAGCCGGTCGCTCCAGCAGTCGCGGCAGACCGGGCCGGCTGGATGTTGCGAGACGCCGCACGCCTTGCAGGACTGCAGCAGCAGCTCGCCCCGGCGCGCGCCTTGCCAGAACGGCGCGCTGTAGCGGCTCGGGCGCGGAAGCGGCTTGGCGTAGGGGTCCATGCTCATCCTAGTTCGCCAGCACCAGGGTGACCTCGTCGGCCATCACCCCGCCGTTGCCGTGGGCGACCCCTTTCGAGGCGTTCAGAACCTGCCGCTCGCCAGCCCGTCCCATGAGCTGGCGGACGGTCTCCACCACCGGGATCATGCCCCCGGCGCCGCCGGGCTGGCCGTAGGAGAGTTGGCCTCCGCTGGTGTTGCAGGGGAAATCGCCGGACCAGGTCAGGTCGTGCCCGGCGACGAAGGCCCCGCCCTGGCCTTTGGCGCAGAAGCCCAGGTCCTCGAGCAGTATCAGGACCGCGATCGTGTAGCAGTCGTAGAGCTGGGCGACGTCCATGTCGGCGGCCTTCAGCCCGGCCATGGCGAAGGCCTTGGCGGCCGAGTCCTGAGCCCAGGAGTGGGTGATGTCGGGGCGGCGCGCGATGTTGAGGTGCGACCCGGCCTCGCCCGCGCCCAGGATCGAGATCGGCGCATGGGCGCTCTTCGCCGCCGACCTTCGCGAGACAACCACGCCAGCGCCGCCGCTGCACGGCGACACCACCTCGAAGAGATGCAGCGGATCGCAGACCATCGGGGAGTTCAGCACGTCGTCGATGGTGAGCGGCTTCGATCCGAACAGGGCGCCGGGCGTCGCCATCGCGTTGGTCCGTTGATCCACCGCGATCTTGGCCAGCTGCTCCGGACGCGTGCCGTACTGGTGCATGTGCCGCCGGGCCACCATGGCGTAGTAGCCGTTGGGGGGCGAGGCGCCGTAGGGCATCTCGTATTCCTGGCGCTGGCCCGGCATCAGGTCGCGGACCCCGCCCAGGCCGGTGAAGACATCCGCCGTCAGGCACAGCACGTGATTGCACAGCCCCGCCTCGATGGCGGCCGCCGCACGCCAGACCATGCCCGCCGCCGAGGCCCCGCCCAGCTCCACTACGTCGAAGAAGCCCAGCTTCAGGTTCAGGGTGTCGGCGAGCACCGTGGGCCAGTAGAGGCTGAAGCCGTCGAAGGGCGTGTGGATCAGCAGGCCGTCGATCTCGCCCCGCTCCAGGCCGGCGTCGGCCGCCGCCTCGCGCGCCACCTGGCAATAGAGGCCAAGCGCAGTCACGTCGCCCGACGACTTCATCGCCGACAGCTCTGCAAGTCCGCTGATGACGGTGGATCGCATCTGGAAACCTAGAACCCGGGTGCGGCGAAATTCATGGATGCCTCGTCTCGCCTGAGTCGGACGCCTCCCGAGCGCGCCCGCCCTGCCGGCGTCAATATAGGGAAGGGCGTTTTACCTGTCACTTATAGTTTTACGCGCCGTAGGTCACGCCTGGGCCGGCGCGACGGTGACACTGACGCCATCGAGGGCGTCGGTCATCACAATCTGGCAGGAGAGCCGCGACGTGGCCCCACGATGGGGCGACATGTCGAGCATGTCGTCCTCGAAGGCCGTGACGTCGCCAACGCGATCGATCCACTCCTGGTCGACGAAGACGTGGCAGGTCCCGCAGCTGCAGCCGCCGCCGCACACCGCGAAGGGGTCCTCGCGGCCGGTGTTGCGGATCAAATCCATCATCGTCAAGCCGGGCCGGCCTTCCACCGTCAGGCACTCGCCGTTCCGTAGGGTGACGTGCAGGGTGGGCATCAGGGAACTTCGTTGGCGAACACCGCCGAGGTATTTATCCGCGAACCCGGGCCGCCGGTTACCAGGCAGGTCTTCGCGTCCGGCACGGGGTTGGCGGATTCGCCCCGAAGCTGGCGCACCGCCTCGACCACGATGTTGATGCCGTGGATGAAGCCGCAGGCCAGGTTCCCGCCGTCGGTGTTGAGCGGCATCCGGCCGTTCGGCGCGATCAGGTTCTCGAAGACTAGGTCCTCGCCGACGCTCTCCCAGCTGGTCATGCCGTGGTCGACCAGGGTGGCCACCGCCTGGGGCGTGAAGTTCTCGTAGAGCTGGGTGACGTCGATGTCTTCAGGCCCGAGACCAGTCTTTTGCCAGAGGCGCCGCGCCACCGACTCGAAGCCGGCGGAAGCGTAGTCGAGGTCGTTCTCGATCAGATTGCCCCAGCCCTTCTGGGAGCCCTGGGCGGCACCCAGCAGGTAGACCGGCGCCTTCCTCAGGTCCCGCGCCCGCTCGGCGGACGTCATCAGCACCACGCCCGCGCCGTCGTTCTCCCGCGAGCAGTCGAACAGGCGCAGCGGCCCGGTGATCTTGCGGCCGGCGCGGTAGGTTTCGATGTCCAGTGGCTTGCCGTAAGCCACCGCGTCCGGATTGCGGGAACCGTGGTAGTAGTCGGCCCGCACCAGGGCCTCGATCGCCGACCACGGGAAGCCGTGCTCCAGGATCATCCGCTGGGCGCGCAGGCCGCAGACGATGGCGGGCGTCACCAGCCCGGCGCTGGCCGAGTGGTTGTTGACGTGGTGGGCGATCACTGCATTGGCCAGCCGGCCGCTGTCTCCCTGGGCGAGAGAGCGGTAGACAGCCACGATCTCGGCCTGACCCGTGGCGATGGCCATGGCGGCCGCCTCGAAAGCGCCCAGCAGGCCGCCGCCGCCGGCGCCCCACATCATGTTCGAGAAGTGCAGCTCCTTGGTGCCCAGCTCCGCCGTCAGATAGTCGGGCTGGTTGTGGTCGAAGCCGTAGGAGCAGAAGCCATCCACCTCGGCCGGATCGACGCCGGCGTCCTCGCAGGCCTGGACGATGGCGCGGATCAGGAGGCCCCGCTCGCCATGGGGCGCCGTGCCGCGCTTGTATTGCAGCAGGCCCACGCCCGCCGCCGCCGTCGTGCCGTAGAGCGCACCTCTCATCGCGCGAGCCGCCATCGAAGCGACGGGACTTCGGTCTTGCCCACCATCGTGGCGCCGACCGATCCGACTACCGCGGCGCCCATGGAGAGTTCGCCTTCCTCGCCTTCCCAGAGCCCTAGCAGGCGGCGGTTGTCTGCGTGCGGGAGGGCCACCAGGACGGTGGTGTAGGGCACGCCGATGGCCTCGGTCCCACCGAAAGGGTGCCAGGTGGTCGCCCAGCTGAAGACGGCGCCCTCTATGGGGACGTCCTGCCAGGGCGGGTCCCATGCGCCGCACTCGCTGCAGCGCGAGACGGCTGGCCAATGCCAGTGGCTGCAGCCCTGGCAGCGCTGCATAGTCAGCCGACCCTCCGAAAGGGCGCGCCAATAGGGTGCGTCGGCGGTGGATGCGGACACGTGCTGACTCTTCACTTCGGGAACGGGCGCCCCATTGGCCGGAGCGCCCACGCCGATCTCAGGATCGGATCAGAACTTGGCTCCGAGCAACATGCCCCAGGTCCGCGGCGGGCTCGAGACGGTCCAGAAGGTCTGGCCCGAGCCGAGGATCAGGCGGGGATAGCGCTTATCCGCCAGGTTGTCGCCGAAGACGCGCACATAGTAGCGATCGTCGGGAGCGGACCAGCCCACGGAGGCCGACAGCTGTCCGAACTTCCCGGAGCTGGTGAATATCCCGCCGGGCGCAAAACTGAAGCCGCTGTTGTAGTAATAGCCCGCCGTGACCGAGACCTTGGAGCCGGACTCCATGAACATGTCATAGGTGCCCGAGAGGTTCAGGGTGAGCTTCGGCGAATAGAGGGTCTGCAGTCCCTTGGCGTCCAGCGCCAGGATCCCGCAGTTGCCGCCGCTCGGCGTCAGGGCCGCGCGCCGCAGCGCCTCCTGATAGGTGAGCGGCGGCCCGCCCACGCAGGTGTAGCCGGCGGACCTGGGCAGCGCCAGCGTCGCGGCCGGGAACTCGGTGTACTTCGAGTTCAGGAAGCTTGCTGTGGCGTTCACCGTCAGGTTGGTGACCGGGATCGCCACGACCTCGATGTCTGCGCCGTACATCCTGGCCGAGCCGGCGTTCTGCGTGACGCTGCCTCCGCCCGTCGTGCTCAGCGCGACCTGGATGTCCCTAAACTTGTTGTAAAAGACCGAGGCGTTGACCCGCAGCGTGCGGTCCATGAACTCAGATTTCACGCCTGCCTCGTAGGCGTCGATGACCTCCGGATTGATCGGAGGCTGGTTGTTGGTCACCAGGCTGGGGTTGAAACCGCCGCTCTTGAAGCCGCGCTGAACGCTCGCATAACCCATCACGTCTTCCGAGAAGTCATGATCCAGCACGAAACGCCAGGTCAGTTTCTCGAAGGTCTTGGCGAGATCCACAGTGCCGTTGACAGTGGCGGCGAAGATCAGGCCGTCGGAGCCCAGCACGCCGTTGGTGAGACCGAAGTCCTGCTCCGGCCGGCCGGCTACGGCCGAATAGGCGTATGCCCGCCCTTCCAGGTGCTTCTTTTCGCTGGTGTACCGCAGGCCCGCGGTCAGGTGGGTGGCCTCAAGGATCGCGTACTTGCCCTCGGCGAAGGCTGAATAGGAGGTGGTGTCCACACCGGTCGAGCGTCCAGTGACCGAAGCGCCCGCCACCCGCAGATCTGCGGGGCGCACCGGATCGGGCACGTTGGCCTGGTTGCTCCAGTTGTTTGTGCCCTTGTTGCCGTAGTAATCCCGATAGCTCAGGTAGAAAGCGCCGGCGATCCAGGTCAGGCGCTCGCCCTTGTTGGACTGGATCTGGAATTCCTGTGAGAACTGCTTGGCGAACTGACGCGTGCTGATCTGCGAGATGCTCGCCGTCGAGGCGTCCTGGTCAGTGAAGTTGAAGAGCGTGTTCTCGATATAGCCGGTAATGGAC
>CANJKG010000106.1 GCA_947474775.1 Caulobacteraceae bacterium
CGTCGCCGTTATGACTTCGCAAGTTCTGGATCGCAGCCTGGTGCTGGACGCAGTGCGGGTGACTGAGATCGCCGCCATCGCTGCCTGGGAGATGGTGGGCCGCGGCGACGAGAAGGCCGCCGACCAGGCCGCCGTAGACGCTATGCGCACGGCGCTCAACGACCTCGACGTCGACGGCGAGATCGTCATTGGCGAGGGCGAGCGCGACGAGGCCCCGATGCTCTACATCGGCGAGAAGGTGGGCAAGGGAGGCAAGACCAAGATCGACATCGCCCTCGATCCCCTCGAAGGCACCACGCTCACCGCCAAGGCCATGGCCAATGCGCTGGCGGTGATGGCCTGGGCGCCCAAGGGCACGCTGCTCAACGCCCCCGACACCTACATGGACAAGATCGCCTGCGGGCCGGGCTATCCGGCCGGGATCATCGACCTGGACAACAGCCCCGCCGACAACGTCAGGGCGATGGCCAAGGCCAAGGGCGTGGACGTGTCGCAGATCACCGTCTGCATCCTCGACCGCCCGCGCCACGCCGAGATCATCGCCGGCGTCCGCTCGGTGGGCGCGCGCATCCACCTGATCACCGATGGCGATGTCGCCGGGGTGATGAACACCGCCGATCCGGAGACCGGCGTGGACCTCTACCTCGGCCAGGGCGGGGCGCCCGAAGGGGTGCTGGCCTGCGCAGCGCTGAAATGCGTGGGCGGTCAGTTCCAGGGCCGGCTGGTGTTCCGCAACGCCGACGAGCGCGCCCGCGCCGCCCGCGTGGGCATCACCGATCTCGGCAAGAAGTACGACCTGCACGAGATGGTCCGCGCCGACGCGATCTTCGCGGCCACCGGGGTGACCAAGGGCGCCCTGCTGGACGGGGTGCGGGTCGCGGACGGCTTCGTCCACACCCATTCGCTGGTGCTGAACTCCGCGACCCATACGGCGCGCGAAGTGCGGATGAAGCGGCCGCTGTAAGCTCTTGCGTCCCTGTGAAACAGGGGATGCAAGCTGTGCCCGATTCCGACGTAGGCTGTGGGCAGTCTTCGCCGCGACCTAGCGACTCGCGATGTCGCGGCGGATAGTGCGGGCGATGGCTGACGGCAACATCTTGACTGGCTATCTGGGCGTCGCCTGCTCGCTCTCCGGGCGGTTGTGGCGCCAGCGCGCCGCCGACCCGGACCTGGTGCGCCGCCATCAGCTGGCGCTGGGGTTGGACGAGCCCCTGGCGCGCGCGCTGGCCTCGCGCGAGGTGCTGGAAGAGCAGGGGGCCGACTACCTCAATCCCACACTGAAGGCGCTGTTCCCGGACCCGTCGTCCTTCGCGGACATGGACCGCGCGGCGAGCGTGCTGCTGGACGGCGTCGAGCGCGGGCGACCAATGACCGTGTTCGCCGACTACGATGTGGACGGCGCCTCCAGCGCGGCCCTGCTGGTGCGCTGGTTCCGCGCCATGGGCCAGGAGCTGCCGATCTATGTTCCCGACCGGATCGCCGAGGGCTACGGCCCGTCGCCGGCCGCGTTCCGGGCGCTGAAGGACGGCGGCGCCGAGCTGGTGATCACCGTGGACTGCGGCGCGGCGGCCCACGACGCCCTGGCCTGCGCCGCCGAGATCGGCCTCGAGGTTGTGGTGATCGACCACCACCTGATGCGCGGCGAGGAGGTCCCGGCCGTCGCCGCCCTGGTCAATCCCAACCGGCCCGACTGTGTCTCGGGGCAGGGGAACCTGGCCGCCGCTGGCGTGACCTTCGTGCTGCTGGCGGCGCTGAACCGCGAGGCCCGGCGGCGCGGCCTGTTCGCGGAACGCGCCGAGCCCGACCTGCGCCAGTGGCTGGATCTGGCGGCGCTGGGGGCGATCTGTGACGTCACCCGGCTCACCGGCTTCAACCGCGCCCTGGCCGCCCAGGGGCTGAAGCGGATGTCGGCCTGGGCCAATCCAGGCCTCAGCGCGCTGCTGGAGGCGGCCGAGAGCAAGCCAGGTCCGGCCACCGTCTTCCACGCAGGCTTTATCCTCGGCCCCCGGATCAACGCCGGCGGGCGCATCGGTCGCGCCGACCTGGGCGCGCGCCTGCTGTCCACGGACGACCCCGCCGAGGCCCGCGAGCTGGCCGCCCAGCTCCACGAGCTGAACGCCTCACGCAAGGAGGTGGAGCGCGAGGTCATCGAGGCCGCCGTCGCCTTCATCGAGAACGAGAGCAACGAGGCCGACGCGCCGATGCTGCTGGTGGCGGCGGACGGCTGGCATCCCGGGGTCATCGGCATTGTCGCCGGGCGGCTGCGCGAGCGCTATCGCAAGCCGGTGATGGTGGTGGGCGTCGACCGCGCCGCCAATGTCGGCAAGGGCTCGGGCCGCTCCCAGCCCGGCGTGAACCTGGGGCGCGCGGTGCAGGCGGCTTATGACCAGGGCCTGCTGCTGGCCGGCGGGGGGCACGCCATGGCGGCAGGCCTGTCGGTGCGCCCGGAGAACATCCCGGAATTGCGCGCCTTCCTCTGCGACCAGTTGGCGGTGGAGGCGACCGCCGCGGCGCTGGAGGATGGGCTGGACATCGACGCCCTGATCTCTACCGGCGGCTGCGACCGGGCCCTGTACGAGGGCTTCCAGCGGCTCGCGCCCTTCGGGCCGGCGAATCCGGAGCCGGTGTTCGCGCTCGCCGACGCCCGGGTGGAGCGACCCATGGAGCTGCGCGGCGGCCATGTCCGCTGCACGCTGGTCGACGGCTCCGGCGGCCGCCTGAAGGCCGTGGCGTGGCGATCCGTGGACACCGAAATCGGCCGCCGGCTGCTGGCTGGCGCCGGTGCGATCCATGTCGTCGGCCGCCTGAAACCGGACGATTGGCAGGGCCGCTCAGGGGTCGAGTTCGAAATTGAGGACGTGGCCGATCCGCGACGGGTGTAAGGGGCCGCCCCGGTCGCCTTGCACCACCTGGGGAAGGCGGATATAGAGCCGGCCTTCGCGCCGATGCGGTCCCTTCGTCTATCGGTTAGGACGCCAGGTTTTCAACCTGGAGAGAGGGGTTCGACTCCCCTAGGGACTGCCACGCGATCCGGCCCGTCATCCTCTCAACTGCTCCTGATCGGCGCGCCTGTCGGGCTTGATCCCGCCCACGGACCTGATCGTCACCAAGACGCCGGACCTCTCGAACCCGGCGATCAAGCGGATGCGGGTGTCGAGCACCTACAGCACCACTCTAGCGGTGGCCTTCCTGCCCAGCATGCCGATGCAGTTCACCTCCACCGCCACCGTTCCGGCGCCCTACTAGCTTGGCCATCGACGGTCGTTTCTCATCGCAGGTGAATCAAAGCGGCAATTCCCGCGCGTCCGCCTGAGGTAAAATTCGCCTTGCAGGGGAATCGACTATTCCTCAAGGCTCGAAGTGTTAATGTATTGCTAGCGATAGCGGGGGGCTGTGACCCGTCCCTTTCGAAGGGGTTTAGGCAGATGCAAACGTTTCCGAGATTTGCTTTTCCGGCGGCCGGGGCCCTGACGGGTTCGGTCATGGCGCTCACGCTGGGTGTCGCGGCGGCGGTCTTCTGCGCGCCGGTCGCGGCGAACGCGGGCGTGACCTGGACCTCCCAGCTTGAGTACCGCGACGGCCTTGTGGGTCCGCAGACCCCCTATGGCACGGTGACGCTGGAGGAGGTCGACGCCAACAATGTGAAGGTCACGGTTACCCTGGCCCATGCCCTGTCCCTGTTCGTCAACACCGGCGGCCCGCACGACCCGTTCGTGTTCAACACCATCAGCGCCAACGTGGTGACCATGCTGGCGCCGACCAACGCGGCGTTCTCGGATGGCGGCCACGGCTCCTTCTACATGGCCGGCTTTGGCCAGCCGAGCGTGGCCTTCACGGACAAGATCGCGAAGTCGGGGGGGAACGGGCAGTCGAACGGCAAGGCGGGCCCGATCGTCTTCAACGTCTACAACGCCGCGGGCATCACCTTCGCCGGCGTCGGCGCGACCTTCTGCCAAGCCGCCGATGTCGTCCCGCTGGGCTGCAGCCTGGGCCAACTGCTGACGCTGGGCACGGGCGAACACTTCAAGTCCACGTCGGAGGGCTGGTGGTTCGCGGCCGATATTTACGACGGCGTCACGGGCCAGACCTATAATGTGGCCGCCAAGGACGCCTTCACGCCGTTCGCGGTCGTGCCGGAACCCGCCACCTGGGCCATGAAGATCGTGGGCTTCGCCGGTATGGGCGGCATGCTGCGCCGCCGCCGGGCGCAGGGCGCGCTGGCCTGAGATCACGCGTTCAGCGACTATAGTCGTTGAACCCAAGACAAGAAGGGACGCCTCGCTGGTCGAGGCGTCCTTTTCCTTTTCCGGAAGGCCGTGGGCGAGGGACAGGCCCTCCGGCGTCAAGGTGTCCGCTCAAGGTCACCGCCTTTAGTCATGCGATTTCCATTGACGACCCGCGATTTACGAGAACAGTGTTATGATCAGGCCTAGGGGTAACGGGCCGAGGGGCATATGGCTGGTTACGAATTCGAGCATGTGGATGCCACGGCGGAAGCCGTCCGCATCTGTGGGCGCGTCAAGTGGTTCGACGCGGGCAAGGGGTACGGGTTCATCGTGCCGGACGATCCGGGCCAGACGGACCTGAAGGACGTGCTGCTGCACGTGACCTCCCTGCGAAACTGCGGGCGCGAAAACGCCCTGGAAGGCTCCGTCATCGTCTGCGACGTGGTCCGCCGGCCGAAGGGCTGGCAGGTCTGCGAGGTGGTGGACCTGGACGAGAGCTCGGCTCCGCCGCCGTCCGAGCGGCGTCCGCGGGAAGATCGGTACGGCCGTGGCGTGGACGGCCTTGTCACCGGCGGGTTTTCGGCCCGGGAGGTGCGCCGTGCGGCCCCGGCCACCGGCCCGCTGGAGCGCGCCAAGGTCAAATGGTTCAACCGCACCAAGGGCTATGGCTTCGTGGTGCGCGAGGGCGCGCCGGGCGACATCTTCGTCCACATCGAGACCCTGCGCCGCTCGGGGATGGACGACCTGCAGCCCGGCGAGGACGTCATGGTGCGCTTCGCCGAGGGGCCCAAGGGCCTTGTGGTCGCCGAAATCGAGGCGTCTAGTCTCGCCTGAATCGCCAGATCGGGGAGACCGGGTTCCGTGTCCGTAGAGTTGAGGTGGCCGCGCGGCCTGACGGCGCTGGCCGTGTCGCTGGCGTTGGCGCTTCCCCTGGCCGGGGAGGCCGGCGCCCTGCCCAGGCAGGACCCCGCCCGGTGCAAGGGCCAGGCCGAGATCAAGCCGCTCCAGCCCCTGCAGCTGTTCACGGAGAGGGGCGTCGTCAGTCTGACGGTGGAGTTCGCCGATTCGGACCTGGAGCGGCAGTACGGCCTGATGTGCCGCAAGGCCCTGGCGCCCAACCGGGGCATGCTGTTCGACTTCGGCCAGAACCAGGAGCTGGCCTTCTGGATGCGCAACACGCTCATCCCGCTGGACATCATCTACATCGGGGCCAACGGTCGGGTGGTCTCCATCGTGCGCAACGCCACGCCGCTCAGCGAGACCCCCATGCCCTCGGGCGGACCCGCGCGGGCCGTGCTGGAACTGGCGGGTGGCCGGGCGGCTCAGCTGGGCCTGCTGCCGGGCGACAGGGTAGGGCACCGGATCTTCCCGCGTGGCTGAGGTCGACGATCCGCCCCCGCCGGAAGGCTTCAAGCTCTCCAGGCGCAACAGCCCACTCAGTCAGCACCTGGGACCGCTCTACTACCGCCCCGGACTGGAGACCGGGGCGGAGCAGGCCTTCCTGGCGGCCGAACACCACACCAACCAGCTGGGCATCGTCCATGGCGGAATGCTGTCCTTCTTCCTCGACGGCCTGATGGTCACCGCGGTGGCCGAGAAGCTGCAGAGGCCGCCGGCCACCATCCACCTGTCCATGGATTTCCTCAGCGTGGCGAAACCGGGTCTGTGGGTGCTGGGCGAGGCCCGGATGACCCATTCCACCGAAAGCCTGGCCTATGCCGAGGCCCGCGCCTGGTCCGGCGAGCGCGACCTGGCCCGCGCCACCGCTGTGTTCAAGCTCACCCGGCGCCACCTCTGACGTCGGCTTCCGTTTGCCGAAAGTCGAAAACGCCTATATCGCGGGGCCTCCGGCGCTCTCGGGGCGTAGCGCAGCCTGGTAGCGCATCTGCTTTGGGAGCAGAGGGTCGCAGGTTCAAATCCTGCCGCCCCGACCACGCGCCGGCGACATCTGCTAGGGTGATCCACATGCTCGCGCGCATCTTCCGCCCCGCCAAGACCGCCATGCAGTCCGGCCGCGCCAAGGCGCGGGACTGGGTGCTGGAGTTCGAGCCCAAGTCCGCGCGAAGATCCGATCCTCTGATGGGCTGGACCCAGACCAGCGACACCGAGCGCCAGGTGCGCCTATCCTTCGACACCAAGGAGGATGCGGTGCGCTACGCAGACGCCCACGGCATCGCCTTCCAGCTGATCGACCCAAAGCCCGCCAAGCGGATCATCAAGGCCTATGCGGACAACTTCGCCTTCGGCCGGAAAATTCCCTGGACCCACTAGTCGCACCGCATGAGCGCCCGTAGCTCAACCGGATAGAGCATCCGCCTTCTAAGCGGACGGTTGCAGGTTCGAGTCCTGCCGGGCGCGCCATCGCCGCAGCCTCACATCGGCGCATCGCCGACGCGGGGAATCCGTATCACAATGGCCCGGCGCACGAAGACACTGCTTGGGGGACACATGGGAAACGCCGCTTTCAGGATCGCCAGCCTCGCCGTCATGGCCAGCCTGTGCCTGGGCGCCGGCGCATCGCAGGCCGCGCCGGTGGAGGCGGCCTTCGAGCATATCGGCGTCCGCGTTTCGGACATCGACCGGTCGATCAGGTTCTACGAGGACAATTTCGGCTTCCGCCTGGGCCGGCGTGGCGACTTCCTGGGGCCCGATCCCGTGAAGCCGGAGGAGGCCACCGAGAGCGCGGCCTTCCTGGTCCTGGGAGACATGACCCTGGAGCTGAACCAGACCCGCAGGCCCAGGACGGAACCAGCCGAGATCCGCCGCCGCAACCTGGCCGGCGACATCCACATCGGCTTGATCATGAAGGACGTGCGGGCGGTCTATCCGCAGCTGAAGGCCCAGGGCGTCGAATTCCTGGGGCCGCCGATCTACAAGAAGCGCAACAACACCTGGTACGCCCACGCCCTCGATCCCGACGGCACCCGTCTGGAGCTGCAGGAACACCACGCGGTGGAGCGGGCGAAGTAGGTCAGTTCCTGGCCACCCGCACCGACTCCACCTCCACGATGCGCTCCTCGACCCGCCACAGGCCGTCCGGGCAGGCGACCAGCTTGTCGAGGTAGCGGCCGAAGGACTGGACCACCCGTTCGCCCTCTATGTCGTCCAGGCGGGTGAAATAGCTCCTGGCCGTGGCGCGCTTGCAATCGTCGGCAACGGTGATGGCGGGCTCGATGAGCATGTGCTTGTGCCATTTGTCCGGCGCGCGGGTGTGACGGGCGATGAACACCTTCAGCTCGTCGTGGCCGGTGATCTTGGTCCCCTTGTCGTGGGGCACGCCATAGCCGCGTTTCTCGGCCATCTCGCGACCGCCGAGCCGGAAGTGGATGTCGTAGACGGCGTCAGTGACGAAACAGTCAATCCAGGTGGTCTCGTCGCCGTAGTCGATGGCGTGGCCGTAGCGGTAGAGCGCGGCGAGGCAGCCCCGTTCTGCGTCCACGCGGTCCAGCCTCGCGGTCAGCGCGGCGATCCTGGCGTCCTGGTCCGTGCTCATGGCGTTCCTTCCTTGCCCGTCGGGAACGATAGGGAAGGCGCAGGGCGAAGGAAATGGCCGCGCGGCCGGCCAGCCTCTAGAGTGAGCCTATGGCCTGGACACGCCGATATGACGAACCCGAACCGCAGCGCGTGAACCGCTGGCTGGCGCAGAACGGCGTCTGCTCGCGCCGCGAGGCCGAGGGGCTGATCGCCCAGGGACTGGTGTCCATCGACGGCGAGGCGGTGGAGGATGTGGGCCGCAAGATTCTGCCTGGCCAGACCCTGACCCTGTCTGACGCCGCCTCGGATCGCCTGGAAGCCGCCCGGACCGTGATCCTGCACAAGCCGGTGGGGATCGTCTCGGGCCTGCCGGAGCCGGGCCAGGTCCCGGCCGTGCGGCTGATCACCCGAGAGGCGCTGTGGGGCGGCGAGGTGGCCGCCGTGCCCGACCGCGACAGCCGGCTGGCGCCCGTCGGCCGGCTGGACATGGACAGCCGCGGCCTTCTGCTGCTGTCGGAAGACGGCGTGGTGGCCAAGGCCGTCATCGGACCCAGCTCCGAGATGGAGAAGGAATACCAGGTTCGGGTCACCGGCGAGGTCACCGCGCGCAAACTCGCCATGCTGAGGCACGGCCTGGAGCTGGACGGCCGCCAGCTCCGGCCCGCCCAGGTCACGGTGACCCGCAGCCACGAGTTGCGCTTCATCCTGCAGGAGGGCCGCAACCGCCAGATCCGCCGGATGTGCGACCTGGTGGAACTGCACGTCATCGACCTGTTCCGCGTGCGGGTGGGGCCGTTGACCCTCGGGGACCTACCCGAGGGCCACTGGCGCCCTGTCACCGCCCAGGAGCGGGCGGCGCTTCTCGCCGTTCGGGGTTAGAGGGCCGCGTCGATCGCCAGCAGGACCCGGGGGTCATCGGCCTTCACATCGGGGGCGAAGCGGCCGATCACCTTGCCGTCCTTGCCCACCAGGAACTTCTCGAAGTTCCACAGCACCTCGCTCTTCTCGCCGGTCTCGATGCCGAAGCCCTTCAGCCGCTCGCGGTGCGGGCCTTCGCCCACGGCGTCCGGCTGGGCCTTGGTGAGTTCCTTGTAGAGGGGGTGCTTGTTGGGGCCGACCACGTCGATCTTCTCGAACATGGGGAAGTCGACGCCGTAGGTGAGGGAACAGAAGTCCTTGATCTCCGCCTCGGTGCCCGGCTCCTGGCCGCGGAAGTTGTTGGCGGGGAAGCCCAGGACCACCAGGCCCTTGTCCTTTCTCTCGGTGTGTAGCTTCTCCAGCCCCTCGTATTGCGGGGTCAGGCCGCACTTGGACGCCACGTTCACCACCAGGAGCACCTTGCCCGCGTAGTCGCCCAGCTTGGCCGGCGCGCCATCGATGGTCTTCAAAGGAATGTCGTAGATCGCTTCGCTCATGGGGCCCTCTTGCAGTTGAGCCCTAAACCTGGGCGAGCACGGCCCCCCACGCAAGCTTAGAGCGGCCCGCGTTCACACAGATCGGCCGGCGCTCCAGCCGCTGGCCCAGGCCCACTGGAAGTTATAGCCGCCCAACCAGCCGGTGACGTCCACGGCCTCACCGATGAAGTGCAGGCCGGGAACCGCCTTGGCCTCCATGGTTCGGGAATCCAGGTCGCGGGTGTCCACGCCGCCCAGGGTGACCTCGGCGGTCCGATAGCCCTCCGAGCCCACCGGCTTGACCCGCCAGGCGTTCACGGCCTCGGCCACGCGGCGCAGCACCTTGTCGGAGGCATCCGCCACATTGTCCGTCGCGCCATTGGTCTCGGCGATGTGCTGGGCTAGTCGCTTGGGGATGTGGCGGGCCAGCACGGCGGCGACCGACTGCTTCCCGTGGGCTGAGCGGGCGCCTCGCAGCACCTGGAAGACATCGACGCCCGGCGCCATGTCCGCCACGATCTCGCCGCCCTCAAGCCAGTAGGAGGAGACCTGCAGGATCGCCGGGCCGCTGAGGCCCCGGTGGGTGAACAGCATGGCCTCCTCGAACCGGGTCTTGCCACTGGCCACCCTGGCGTCGACCGCCACGCCGGCCAGGGGCTTCAGACGCTCCAGGAGGCCGATCTCGAAGGTGAGCGGGACCAGCGCGGGCCGGGTCTCCGTCACGCGCAATCCGAATTGGCGGGCGACATCGTAGGCGTAGCCGGTGGCGCCCATCTTGGGGATCGACTTGCCGCCGGTGGCGATCACCAGCCGGGCGCACTGAACCTGGGCGCCGCCGATCGCCAGCCGAAACCCTGCCTCGGTCCTGTCGATGCGGTCGACCGGGCTTCCCAGGCGCAGCTGCGCGCCGTGCTGCGCCATCTCCGCCAGGAGCATCTCGATTATCTGCCTGGCGCTGCCGTCGCAGAACAGCTGGCCCAGCGTCTTCTCATGCCAGGCGATCCGGTGGCGGTCCACCAGGGCTGTGAAGTCCGCCGGCCTGTAGCGGCTGAGCGCGGAGATGCAGAAGTGGGGGTTCTGTGACAGGAAGTTGGATGGCGCGGCGCCGAGGTTGGTGAAGTTGCAGCGCCCCCCGCCGGAGATGCGGATCTTCTCGCCGGGCGACTGGGCATGGTCCAGCACAAGCACCCGGCGGCCGCGCTTGCCGGCCTCGATGGCGCACATCATGCCGGCGCCGCCCGCGCCCACCACCACGACATCGAAGGTTTCCACCGGCCGCCTCGTCAGGTGAACGGGAAGGGCGCCCGGTCGGGGCCCAGCGGGACCACCCAGTCGGCGCGGCCCGGCATTTCGGTCAGGATCCAGCGGGTGACGCGCTCGTAGTGGGCGACGAAGCGGGCGATCTCGGTATCGCTCATGCCGCCGCCGGTCCGGGCCCGCAGCTTCGCCTCCTGCTCGGCGCGCCAGCCGGCCACCACCTCGAAGCTTGGCGCCTGGAGCAGCACCAGGTC
>CANJKG010000107.1 GCA_947474775.1 Caulobacteraceae bacterium
CACATGATCGTAATGCAAATGCGTGCAGAGCACGATATCGATGCCCTCGCGCCTGAACCCCGCCGCCTCGAACCGCCGCAGGAAGTCGGTCTGCAGCATGGCGCCGTGGTGGGTGCGCTTCTTGTCGTTACCGATGCAGGTATCCACCAGGATCCGCTTGCCCGGCGTCTCCACCACGAAGCACTGGATGGAGAAGTTCATACGGCCCTTGTCGTCGCAGAATGCCGGCTTCAGCCAGTCGATGGCGTCGAACGCCTCCTGCGTCGCCCCGGCGAACATCCGGTGCGCGCGCACCAGCTCGCTCTGCTCGACGATACAGGTGATTTTCACCTCACCCACCGGCCAGGTGAGCAGGGTGCTGGCGGTTACGTCCGTCATGGCTGGAGCCCAGCCTTGCGCCGATCGACGATCACCAGTTCGGCGGCCAGGGCGGCGTCGGTGGCGCGGCCCTCGTTGCGGGCGGACAGGTTGAGATAGGTGGCGACCGCGGGCTCAGGACAGGCCGTGATCGCCGCCGCCAGCTCCAGGCAGCGCGGCAGCAGGCCTTCCGGCGTGGTCAGCTCGTTTGCGATCCCCCATTCGTAGGCGGTGCGCGCGTCGATGAACTCGCCGGTGATCGACATCTGCCGCGCCCGCCGGGCGCCGATCGCCGAGGCCAGCAGGGTGGTCAGGCCCCAGCCCGGGAACCGTCCGATCTTGATGTGGGTGTCCACGAAACGCGAGCGATCGGACGCGATGACGAAACTGCAGGCCAGCGCCACCTCCATGCCGCCGGTGACGCAGGGGCCGTCCACCATGGCGATCACCGGCTTGGTCATCGCCCGGATCACCTCCACCGGATGCGGCCGCATCTGCGGCATGCCGCTGACCGGGCTCTCCTTCAGGTCGACGCCGGCGCTGAAATAGCCATGCGCGCCGGTGACGATCACCACCCGTATCGCGGGATCGGCGTCGGTCTCCTTCATCTGCCGCCCAAAGTCAGCCCGCATGGCCCGGGTCAGGGCGTTCCTCGCCGCCGGGCGGTTGAACACGAAGAACCGCACCGGGCCGCGCGTGGTGACCACCATTGGCTCGTCCGAGCCTTCAAGCAGGGCGTCGATGGACGTCTCCAGGCTCATGATCTCTCCCCGTCTCAGACCGCGGCGCTGAGCGCCTGATCCACCAGCCGCTCGGAAGCGGCGTCCAACATGCTCGGCGTCTGGCAGGCCGCCACATACTCTTGGCGCAGGCGCGCCACCAGCTCCGCCACGGTCGGCACGTCGTCGATGAGGTCGATCCCCTGCCCCGCGCTCCACAGGTCCCGCCAGGGCCGGCAGTCGTCCGGCAGATGGTCGTAGTTCCGTGGTCCCGAGGACGCCGGCATCGTCTCGTGGTGCAGCCCCTTGCGCGCCAGCGACGCTGTCATCCACCAGGCCGGCACCCCCGACGGCTTGGCGGAGAACACCAGCCCCGTCGACCGCTCCGTGGTGATCATCTTCTTGTATTCCGGGTGCGCCATGGATTCCTGCGTCGCGATGAACCGCGTGCCCAGATAGGCTAGGTCCGCCCCCAGCACCTCGCCGGCCCGGATCATCGCCCCGGTGCTCACCGATCCGGCCAGCACGATGGTCCCTGAGAACATCGACCGGATCTTGGGGATCAGCACCAGGTGGCTAACCGGCCCCGACGATCCCCCGCCGCCATAGCCGATGCAGTTCAGCCCATCCACGCCGGCGGCGATGGCCTTCTCGGCGTGCTTCAGGTTGGTGACGTCGTGGAACAGCAAGCCGCCGAAGTCGTGCACCCGCCTGGCCATTTCGGTGGGATCGCCCTTTGCGGTGATGATGATCTTCACCCCGCATCTCGCCGCCACTTTCAGCTGGGCGGAGAGCACCTCGTCCGGACTTCCGATCCGCAGGTTGAGTGCGATGGGAGCCACGCGCCCTCCCGGATGCTGGTCGGCATACTGCTTCAACTCGCTGTCGATCCGGCTCATCCAGGCCTCGAAGGCCTCGAAGCTACCGGCGTTATGGCTCGGCAGGGCGCCCACCACGCCGGCCTTGCAGGCCTCGATCACCAGCTCCGGATTGGTCACCGCGGTCATGGGCGCGCAGATGGCCGGCAGGGTCAGGCGTCGGCGGATATCGGGGTCCAGGGACATGGGTCGGCTCGCGTCCTTTGCTTACGCCACCATGCCAAAGACAATGCCCGCTGGAAATGCGTCCGGCATCGCCTATGCGGCAAGCAACAAGGGCGGGAGGACCAGAGGGCGGCGCGGTTCCAACTCCACGGGATGACTAGTCCCAACGTGGCAAGATCATGCTGATGCTGGAGTAGCCGCAGGCCACCTTACGGGACCCCTCGGTCAAGGTGTTCCGGGGCTAGCGGCTGGTCGCTGAGGGCGCCAGGACGCCGGCGCCTTTACGCGATGCACCTTGGCGCCCGCCCGCACGGAAAAGGGTCGGCCGGCGCCGCACCCTGGCGATTTCACGGAACTGCCACCCAGCCGTCGCGCAACCGATGGGATTGAGGCGGCAGACGCCCTCAACGCGTAAAGCCTGGGGACCGCATTCGAATGTATTCGTACTCGAGACACGTCAACGATATTCGCCGCGTCCAGATTCTGCTCATGCTGGCCTCGACGGCGCTGGCGCCCGGCGTCGCTTGGGCCCAGACCCCATCGACTGTGGAAGAAGTCGTGGTCACCGCCCAGCGTCGGACCGAGCGTCTGGTGGATGTGCCGATCGCCATCAGCGTGGTTGGCGGGCAGAGCGCGCAGTCGGCGGGCGTGGTGAGCACCCGCGACCTGCCCCTGGTGACGCCGGGGCTTATCGCCGGCCAGACCGGCTTTGCCTTCCTGCCCTCGATCCGCGGGATCAGCAGCACGGGCACCGGGGCGGGCGACGAGGCCAACGTCGCGGTCTATGTGGACGGCGTCTACGTCGCGCAGAACAAGGTCACGGCCTTCAACCTTGCCGACATCGAGCGCATCGAGGTGCTGAAGGGGCCGCAGGGCACGCTGTTCGGCCGCAACGCCACCGGCGGCGCGATCCGGGTGGTGACCAGCAATCCCAGCTTCGACCCGACGTTCAAGGCCATGGCGAGCGCCGGCTTCAGCAAGCCCAAGTCGCGGGAGCTCTCGCTCTATGGCAGCGCCGGGCTGGGTGAGACCTTGGCCGCCAGCCTGACCGGCTACATCTACGACGACAGCGGCTATCTGACGAATTCCGATCCCGCCTTCAGCGGGGATCGGCAGGGCTCTCTGCAGAGCTACATCGTGCGCGGCAAATTGCTCTATGCGCCCACCGACGCCCTTAAGGTGATTGGCGCTATCGACTACAGCCAGTCGATCAGCGGTGTCGAGCTGACCACAACCTTCGTGAACAACGTCAGCGCCTTCAAAAATGTCGTGGGCGTCATCCCTGCGCTGGGCGAACGCGAAGTGGGCACCAACGAGCAGAACTATAACAAGGGGCTGAGCTGGGGCGCCTCGCTCCACATCGAGCACAAGTCTGACCACTACACGGTCTCATCCATCTCGGCCCTGCGGGAGGGCGGCGTGCGCATCAGCCTGGACAACGACCGTACACGGCTGACCACCAACCGCACCCAGCAGAAGGTGGAATCGCGGGCCTACTCCCAGGAGCTGAACCTGGCCTCGACCCTGCCGGGGCCACTCAATTTCATCGCCGGCGTCTATCTGTTCCACCAGGACGCCGGCGACCCCTATGCGAACGTCAATGCGGCGACCATCGGCCCGGTGGTGAACGGGGTGCGCACGGTCACCGGGCCGCTGCTGCTGACCAGTTCGATCACAGACACACTGAAGACCACGTCCTACTCCGCGTTCGGGGAAGCCACCTACGCGTTCAGCGACCGCCTCAGCCTGGTCGGCGGGCTGCGCTACAGCATCGACTACAAGACCGCGCGTAGCTCGAACCTGCTGAACCGCGCCAGTCCCGAGGTGACGACCAAGAACCACTGGGACAACGTCTCGTACCGCCTGACGGCCAAGTACAAGCCGACGCCGGATTCGCTGCTCTATGCGTCCAATTCGACGGGCTTCAAGAGCGGTAACATCAACGCGCCGACCTATCCCTTCCCCAACCCGCACGACCAAGTGCTGCCGGAGACGGTGACGGCCTATGAGGTCGGCTACAAGACCCGGCTGCTGGATGGGTTGGAGCTGTCGGCTTCGGCCTTCCACTACGATTACAAGAACATCCAGCTGACTACGAACAATGCGCTGTCCGCCGCCGCGGGGCGGGTGGGCATCAACATCCTGCAGAACGCGGCGAAGGCGAAGATCTCCGGCGCCGACGCCGAGCTCATCGGCCAGCTGGACGAACACTGGGGCTGGCGCCTGGGCGCCTCGTGGCTGCCCAAGGCGGAATACGCGGACTTCAAGACCGGCCTGCACTTCGAGCCGGCCGCGGGCGGGTTGGGGGCGGTCTCGGTCTCGTCGGATCTGTCGGGAAGCCGCATCCTGCGATCACCCAAGATGACGGTGAACGCGGGCGTGAACTACCGCACCGAACTGGCCGGCGGCGAGCTTTCGCTCTCCACAAACTACTACCGCACGACGCGACTGTTCCTGGCCGTGGGCGAGGCCATCGAACAGCCCAGCTATGACATCGTTGGCGCGGAGGGGGGATGGACCGACCCCTCCGGTCGCTACACCTTCTCTGTCTGGGGCCGAAACCTGACCGACGCGGCCTATTTCCTGAGTGGCAACGTCAACACCGGAGGGTTCGCCGCGGTGTGGGCCAAGCCGCGCGAGATCGGAGTGCGCCTGCATGCCCAGTATTGAGATCGGGCGCCGCGCTCTCGTCCTGGCGCTGGCGGCGGCCTGCCTGCTGCCGGCCGGGCGTCTGAGCGCACAGCCGCCGGCCAAGGATCCGCACAGCTTCACCATCGCGGTGATTCCGGACACCCAAAACTACGTCCGCTACGACCGCCAGACCGCCGACGGCTTCCCCTTCGACGCCGCCAAGCTCTACCTTGAGCAGATGACCTATGTGGCCGGCCGGGCGAGAAGCCAGGGCGGCGACGTGGTGTTCGCGACGCACCTGGGCGATGTCTGGCAGCATCCCAGCTTGAGCATGGACCCCGCCCACGCGGCGCGGGGCTTCAAGGCGGCGCCCAGCCCGCTCAAGAGCATCGTCCCGTCCCCCAAGACGCGGGACATCGAGATGCCCACAGCCGCTGCCGGTTTCGACATCATCGCCGGCAAGCTGCCGTTCTCGGTGGTCCCAGGCAACCACGACTTCGACGCCGTGTGGACCGACTCCAACCATCCGCCCGCGGCGGTCATCAGAGGCCCGGATGACATCGGCGTTCTGCATGCCGGCGGCCTGACCAACTTTGTTTCTGTGTTCGGCGACCAGTCGCGCTATTTCCGCGACCAGGACTGGTATGTGGCGTCCAACGACGGCGGGGCCGACAGCGCCCAGGTGTTCATGGCCGGCGGCTACCGGTTCCTGCACATCGGGCTCCAGTTCGACCCGCCGGATTCGTCGCTGGCGTGGGCGGCGGACGTCATCAGGCGCTTCCCGGGCCTCCCGACGATAGTCACCACCCATGACTATATGAACGGCGACGCCGAGCGGGTGTCCGGAGGTGGCGGGCACAACGCCATCGATCCACAGGACAACTCTCCACAGATGGTCTGGGACAAGTTCATCAGCCGGCACGAACAGATATTCCTCGTCCTGTGCGGCCACGCCGAGGGCCAGGCCTTCCGGGTCGATGACAACCAGGCCGGAGGCAAGGTCTACCAGGTGATGAGCGACTACCAGGGCCGGGCCCAGACCGTCCGTGACGCCGGGTCGCCACCGGCCCTGTTCGTGGGCGTCGGCGACGGCTGGTTGCGGCTCATGGACTTCGACATGGCACGGGACGTGCCCAGCATCCACGTCCACACCTACTCAACCCACTACAAGGTCGAGAGCCGGGCCGCGCCGGACTACGCCAAATGGTACAAGGCCGGTGAGAAGCCGAAGATGACCGACGCTGAATTCCATGCACAGGACGACTTCAGGATCGAGCTCACCGACTTCCGCGCCCGCTTCGGCGCACCGGCCAAGTAATCCGATGTCAGGAACCAAATTCCACGCCGCTGTCCATAGGTCGGCTGACTTTGGGGGCGTGCTATGGCGCGGCTTCGTTCTCGCCGTGTTTCTCATGGCAGGACAGGCCGCCAGCGCCCACGAGGGCGAACATGGCCACTCACCGCGGTTCAGCCCGCCGGACGCCTCGTCCGCGCCGAAGGCGGCTCCCGCGGGCCGGCGCTGGCTGGCTGGGGATCACCATGTCCACAGCTGGTTCAGCGGCAGCTGGACGCCGTCGGCGGACGGCAAGGCGCCGCCCACGCCCGTCCTGGGTGGCGACGCCAGCAACACCATCCCCACCAACGCCCGCATGGCGCTGAAGCATGGTCTGTCGTGGATGGTGGCCACCGACCACGGCGGCCAAAACCATTCCAAGGTCAGCCGGGATCAGGCCTACCCGGAACTGCTGCTCTCGCGCCGACAGAACGGCAAGCTGATCCAGTTCTTCGGGATGGAACTCGATACGCCAGGTGCGGAGCACTCCAGCGTGATCGTGCCGCGCACGGCCAGGGAGCGCGAGGTGCTGTTCGGTATCGAAAGCGGCTACAACCGGCGCGAACGCTGGCCGGCCGATCCCGCCTGGGACTCAGAGGCCCGGATGGTCGAGGCGCTGAAGCATATGCGCGCGATCACGCCCGCGCCGGTGGTCATCGTCAACCATCCCTCACGCACCGCCACCGCGGTGGGCGCCTATGGCCTGGTGACGCCCCGGGAGTTGCGGAACTGGAATGATGCGGCGCCCGAGGTCGCGGTCGGCATGGAGGGCGCGCCCGGCCACCAGGCCAGCAGCTTTACGCCTGGACATGCCCTGAAGGGCGCCCGGGGCGCCTATCAGTCCTCGCCGACCCTGGGCGGGTTCGATCAAATGACGGCCCGCGTGGGCGGCTTCTGGGACTCCATGCTGGGCGAAGGCCGCCGCTGGTGGGTGACGTCGACCTCGGATTCCCATCGCCACTACACCGACGGCGGCATCGATTTCTGGCCCGGCGAGTATTCCAAGACCTATGTGAAAGCCGCGCCTGACCCGGCCGACGTCCTGGACGGGCTGCGCCAGGGCCGGGTTTTCGTGACCCTGGGCGATCTGGTTTCGGAACTGGACGTCATCGTCCAGTCCGTGGACGGACGTAGCCGGGCGGAGATGGGCGGTGAAGTGACGGTGACTCCCGGCTCGGACGTGGTGATCGTCGTACGGCTGCGCGATCCGGCGGGTCGCAATCACGGGGGCAGGACGCCGGAGGTCGCCCGCGTGGACCTGATCAGCGGTGAGATCACCGGTCCGGCCACTGACCGTGGGGCGGACATCAATTCCAGCACCCGGGTGGTCAGGCGTTTCACCGCCCGCGATTGGGTACGCGATGGTGAGCATATCTCCATGGCCTATACGATACGGAATGTGACGGGCCCGATGTACGTGCGCGTCCGGGGAACCAACGGGCTGGAGCCCGAGCCTTCGCCGGACACCGCTGCCGAGGACCCCTGGTCAGACCTGTGGTTCTACTCCAACCCGATCTTCATCGCAGTGCGGTAGCGGAGGATACTCATGCCGGACGACGCGGCGCAGGCGCGTTTCCAACTCCACGGGATGACCAGCCCGAACGTGCGCAAGATCGTGCTGATGCTGGAGGAACTTGAGGCGCCCTACGAGACCGCCCTGGTCAAGGTGTTCCGGGGCGAGCAGTTCACGTCCGAGTTCCGCACGCTGAACCCGCTCTCCAAGGTCCCGGTCCTGGTGGATCGCGAGGCCGAGGGCGGCCCCTACCCGCTGTTCGAATCCGGCGCGATTCTGATCTACCTCGCCGAGCTCCACGGCCGCTTCCTGCCCACGGGGGGGCCGGGCCGCTACGAGACCCTGAAGTGGCTGTTCGCCCAGACCTCCAACGTCGGGCCGATGCTGGGCCAGCTCAACCACTTCATGGTCGCCGGAGAGGCGGAGGCGCCCTACGCCTTCGCGCGCTACAAGGCCCTGGCCCTGCGCATCTACGCCCTACTCGACGAGCGGCTGGCCGCCCGCCCCTATCTGGCCGGCGACGACTACTCCATAGCCGACATCGCCACCTATCACTGGGCGGGCTACGTGGAACGCCACCCGGTGGACCCGGCCGCCTATCCGCACATGCAACGCTGGCGCGCGGCCATCGCGGAGCGGCCCGCCGCGCTCCGCGAGGTCGCCGTGCGCGACAGCTTCGTCTACGAACCGGCTGACAGCCTGGCCGCCGCCACGCCGGAGGCCATGGACCGCTTCTGGTGGCGCGACGGAGCTAAAGCCCCGCCTTCCTGAGCTCCGGGATCACCGCCCGCTCGAACAGACGCAGCGACTCCCACGAAAGGTCGATCGGCATCCCGGCGAGCAGCGGGTGCAGGATAAGCCGCCCGTCGGGGCCCAGCTCCTTGCACGCCGCCACGCATTGCGCCGGCGTCAACACCCGGTAGGCGCCGCTCCTGCGCAGCTGCTCGGGGTCCTCGACCCTCACGTAGCCGCTGGTCAACCCGGCCGCCTCGTTCCACTGCCCGTAGGAATTGCTTTCGTGCAAGGCGAAGGGCGCCACCGTCTTCCACATCGCCTCGGGGTTCTCCGACACCATGACGAACACGGCCGGAAGCTGCGGCGGGCGCGGCTCGCTGGGAGTCTTGCCGAGCTTGGCGCACTCGGCGCGATAGGTCTCGAAGGTGTCGATGTGCTGCGGCACCGGATCATAGGCGTCGGCGTAGAGGGCCGCGCGCCGCGCCGCGAAGTGCGTCGAACCGCCGAAGGTGATCGGTGGGCCGCCCTGGCGATAGGGCGCAGGCGTCACCTGAATCGTCGTCCCGTTGTACTCGAACGGCATGCCGGTCCAGGCCTTCTTCACCACCTGAACCTTGTCGCTCATCAACTTGCCGCGGTTGGCGATATCGAGGCCGAACATCTGGTACTCGATGGGCCGGTAGCCGGCCCCGAACAGCACCTCCAGCCGGCCCTTGCTGATCAGGTCCAGCACCGCCAGGTCCTCGGCCATCCGGATCGGATCGTGCAGCGGCAGGAGGATTGCCTTCAACGCGATCTTCACGTCGCGGGTCGAGCCGGCGATCGCCGAGCCCAGGATCATGGTGGAGGGATTGTAGCCGTCCTCGGCCCCGTGGTGCTCGGCCAGCGAGATCAACTCAAAGCCCAGCTTGTCCGCCCAGATGCACTGGTCGATGCAGGCCCGGTACAGGTCCTCCCGCGCCTCGGTGCTGAACGGCGCGCGCCGCATGTCGTATCTCAGCGCCAGCTTCATTCTGGTCTCCCTCCCTTGTATCCTGTCGCCACCAGGTAAAGCTCCGAGGAGTCCGTCCGGCTGGCCTTCGGCTTGACGTTGCGCACGTCTGCGAAATTGCGTTTCAGCAGCGCCATCACCTGCGCGGTCTCGCCGCCCTGGAAAGCCTTGGCCACGAAGGCGCCGCCTGGCGCCAGGGTGTGGACCGCGAAGTCCGCCGCCGCCTCCACCAGGCCGATGATCCGCAGGTGGTCTGTCTGCCGGTGCCCTACGGTGTTGGGGGCGATGTCGGACAACACCAGGGTGGGCGGCCCCCCCAGCATCTCGATCAGCAGCGGCCCACAGGCCGGGTCGGTGAAGTCCATCTGGATGATCCTCGCCGGCGGCAGCGGGTCGACCGGCAGCAGATCGACGCCGACGATCCGGGTCACGCCCCGCTCAAGCGCCACCTGGGTCCAGCCGCCGGGCGCCGCGCCCAGATCGATCACCCGGGCGGCCGGCTTCAGCAGCTTCAGGCGGTCATCGATCTCGGTGAGCTTGTAGGCCGCGCGGCTGCGGTAGCCATGGGCTCGCGCCTGGGCGGAGAAGGGGTCGTTGATCTGCCGAGACAGCCACGCCTGCTGCGAGGGCGTCCGCATCTTGGCGGTCTTCAGCCTGGCCGGGGTCGAACGTCCGCCTTCGGCTCCGCCGGTAGGCGGCCGGACCATGCGCTTGCGGGGTGGCGGCTCATCGCTCATGCCGCAGACTGCCGCGGCCCACGCCGCCTGCGGCGCCGCCGTCCGTTCCGCTCCGCCATCAGCGACAGCAATATGCCTTCCCTCAGGCCCCGGTCGGCGACGCGGACACGCGTGCAGGGCCACAGCTCCTGCACCGCCTGAAGGATCGCCGCGCCGGCTAGCACCAGGTCGGCCCGGTCGGGGCCGATGCACGGCTGGGCCGCCCTGCCCTGCGGCGTCATCGCCAGGAGTCGTCCGGCGGCCGCCTCGCATTCCCCGCGGGTCATCCAGATACCGTCCACCCGATTACGGTCGTAGCGCGGCAGGTCCAGGTGCAGCCCCGCAAGGCTGGTGATGGCTCCTGAGGTGCCGATGAGGTGCGCCCGGTCGGTGTCGAACACCTCGCGAAGCCCGTCGGCCCGTCGGAACGCGGCGATCTCGGCCTTCACCGTGTCCACCATGATACGGAACCATGCCTCCGTGGCCTGCTCACCCTCGGGGAACCGCTCGGCCAGGGTGACCACGCCGATCGGCGTCGAGTGCCACGCCCGCAA
>CANJKG010000108.1 GCA_947474775.1 Caulobacteraceae bacterium
CGCGAGGAGGCCGGCGCCTACATCAAGACCTACTTCGAGCGCTTCCCCGGCATCCGCACCTACATGGACCGCATGCAGCAGCAGGTCCGGGCCGAGGCCTTCGTGACCACCATCTTCGGCCGCAAGGTCCACATCCCCGCCGCCCGCGGCAAGAGCCAGGCCGAGCGCGGCTTCGCCGACCGCGCCGCCATCAACGCCCCCATCCAGGGCGCCGCCGCCGACGTGATCCGCCGCGCCATGATCCGCATGCCCGCCGCCCTGCGCGACGCGGGCCTCACCGGCAGGATGCTGCTCCAGGTCCACGACGAACTGGTCTTCGAGGCGCCCGAGGCCGAGGCCGAGGCGCTCATCGCAGTGGCCAAGCGGGTGATGGAGAAGGCCGCGGAGCCGGCCGTGGCGCTAAGCGTGCCGCTGGTGGTGGAGGCGCGGGCGGCGACAAACTGGGATGACGCTCACTAAGGGGCTTTGCTCCGGTCTTTCCCGGCCGAAGACAAGATTCAGGCCTAGCTTAAAACCTGACTAATGCGGAGGCGTGTTCCGCTTATACCAATCCCGCATCGAGATCTCCGCAGCCCTTCTGTATAGGGCGGCGGCCTCTTTAAAGTCCTGGGGAACACCCCGCCCGTTCTCGTAGCTGGCGCCAAGGTTGTAATACGCCTGCGCAGCGCCCTGGTCCGCTCCCTTCCGCCACCAGAAGAGGGCCTTGGAATCGTCTTGCGGCACCGCTTTGCCGGTCGCGTACAAGCTGCCCAGATTGACCTGAGCGGCCATCCAGCCTTGGACGGCCGCCTTCTCGTACCAAGCCGCCGCTTTCTGATAGTCCTGGGGAACACCCCAACCTGACGAGTAGAGCAAAGCGAGGATTTTCTGCGCCTGTACATCGCCCTTTTCCGCCAGCGGCCGCGCCGCACTTAGGGCGCTTGGGAAATCACCGCGGTCGAAAGCCACAACGAAATCAGGCATAGAGTTGGCCGGCGCCTGCGCCGCTGCTGTTCTCGGCCCCGCCAGAATAGCAGCGCAGAGGATCGTGGCCGCAAGTATTGGTCTCGTCTGCCGCATCGTCGCGCTAGCCACCCATGACTGGTCAGCTTCCGTCAGTCCCAGCCTTAAGTCCATGCCGGCCATTCTGCCTGCCGGTCCCTCGATCATTCGCCCCAGGTGTCCCAGAACGTGATCGTCTCCGGCGCCGGCCGCGCCGCCGGCTTGAATCCCTCGCCCAGGGTATAGGCCACCGGCAGCAGGCCGGCCTGGGTGACGTCATCGGGGATGCCCAGCAGTTGGGCGGCCTCGGCCTCGCGGCGCAGGTGCAGGGTCGTCAGCACCGTCCCCAACCCCCGCGCCCGCAGCGCCAGGTTGAAGCTCCACACCGCTGGATAGATCGAGGCGAAGAACCCCGCCTGATGCCCCTTGTCGTCCTGCGAGGGCCGCCCCCGCTGGCAGGGGATCACGTGCACCGGGACCTCGTGCAGGTGGTCGACCAGGTACTGGGCCGAGTCATAGACCCGCGCCGTCTGTTCCTGGCCCTTCGCCTGGGCCTTCCCGCGCGCCAGCTCGAAGTAGTCGGTCGCGGTCTTGCGGTAGAGGTCGGCCAGCGCCTGGCGCTTGGCCGGATCGGTGACAACCAGCCAGCGCCAGTCCTGCCGGTTCGATCCGTTGGGGGCCTGCTGGGCGATCCGGATGCAGTCCAGGATCACCTGCCTGGGAACCGGCCGCGCCAGGTCCAGCCGCTTGCGCACGGCCCGCGTCGTGGAGAGCAGCTCATCGGCGCAGGCCAGGTGGATCGTCATCAGTGTCTCTCCTCAAGCGTAATGGGCCAGCCGCGCGCCCGGCCTCGGCCAGCGGGACTTCAGCAGCAGCCCGCTGGCGCCGCAGGTGATCCAGGCGTCACGCATGTCGGTCCCGCCGAAGCAGATGTTGGTGACGTTATGGCTGGGAACCTCGACGTTCTCGACCCCCTCGCCGGGCGTGAACACCGCGATCCGGCCTGGCGAGCTCGCCACGCATATGCGGCCGCTGGCCTCCAGCGCCATGCTGTCGAGGCCAGCGAAGGCCGACTGGCGGCCCACCGTGGGGCCGGGGCCGACGGTCGTGGCCGCATCCTTCGGCGCGCCAGGCCCCGCGAGATCGAGGGCCCAGACGTTGGCGCTGGCGGAGTCGGCCACATAGACGCGGCTCCCGTCCGGCGACAGGCCGACGCCATTAGGCAGCATCAGGTGACTGCGCACCCGGGTGAGCTTCGAACCATCGGCGCGGGCGTAGTAGAGCGCGCCCCACTCCTTGTGCTCGGGCAGGCGGTGGCCGCTGTCGGTGAACCAGAACCCGCCGTTGCCGTCGAAGACGATGTCGTTGGGCGCGCTGAGCCGGACGCCCTCGTAGCTGTCGTAGACCACCTCGCTCCGGCCGGTGGAGACGTTCACCCGCTGGATCGAGCCGCCGCGATAGCCGGGCGCGCGGCCGTATCCGGTGATGCGGCCGTCCTCGACATTGATGAACATGCCGCCGTTGTTGGCCACATAGACCGCCCCGTCCGGGCCGATGGCTGCGCCGTTGGGGCCGCCGCCGACCTCGGCCACGATGTGCTGGGCGCCGTCGGGGGTGACCCGGGTGAGCGCCCCGCCGGTCACCTCGGTCACCAGCACGGAGCCGTCATCCATGGGGATCGGCCCCTCGCCGATCCGCAGTCCCGTGGTGACGATCTCCATGGCTCAGGCCTCCCGTCCAAGCCGCGACGATAGCGCCCCGGTCGCTCCCGCGCGAGGCTTTGGCGGCAAACCGGGTTCGGTGATATGATTGACTCAATGGGAGGCGCGCATGGCCTATAAGCTGAACGTGAACGGCAAGTCGCTGACGGCCGACGTGGACGGGGACACCCCGCTCCTGTGGGCTCTGCGCGACACCCTGGGCATCCTGGGCCCGAAGTACGGCTGCGGGATCGGCTCCTGTGGCGCCTGCACCGTGCATGTGGATGGCGAGCCGATGCGCTCCTGCCAGATACCGGTGGAGGCCCTGGGCGAGTCCAAGGTCACCACCATCGAGGCCATGGCCGCCGACCCCATCGGCAAGAAGGTGCAACAGGCCTGGGCGGAGCTCGACGTGGCCCAGTGCGGCTACTGCCAGCCGGGCCAGATCATGTCGGCGACGGCGCTGCTTTCGCGGACGCCGAAGCCCACGGACGCGGACATCGACGTGGCCATGCGCGGCAACCTGTGCCGCTGCGCCACCTACATCCGCATCCGCGCCGCCATCAAGCGGGCCTCCGGCCAGAAGGAAGCCTGACTTCATGGGCGCGCAGAACACAGGCGCCTCGCGCCGCCAGTTCATCAAGGCGTCCGCTTCCGCCGCCGGCCTCGTCCTCTCCTTCCGGCTGACGTCCCGGGCCGAGGCCGCCCAGACCGGCCCCGCCACCCCGCTCAACGCCTTCGTCCGCATCGGCGCGGACGGGATCGTCACCATCCAGGCCAAGAACCCGGACATGGGCCAGGGCGTGAAGACCGCCCTGCCGATGATCATCGCCGAGGAACTCGACGTGCCGTGGGAAAACGTCCGCATCGAGGATGCGGCCGCCGACAAGTCCCGGTTCGGGCTCCAGCTCTCCGGCGGCAGCATGTCGGTCGGCACGAACTGGAACCAGATGCGGCAGGTGGGCGCGGTGGCCCGCGCCATGCTGATCGAGGCCGCGGCCCTGGCCTGGAACTGCCCGGCCAGCGACTGCGCCACAACGCCCGGCAAGGTGATCCACAAGGCCTCCGGCCGCACCGCCGACTACGGCGTCCTGGCCCGCCAGTGCGCTGGCCTCACCCCGCCCGATCCCAAGACCGTGCCGCTGAAGGACCCTAAGGATTACCGCATCGTCGGCAAGCCGGCGGTCCAGTACGACACCGACAGGATCAACTCCGGCGCGCCCCTGTTCGGGATCGACGTGCGGGTTCCCGGGATGCTCTACGCCACCTACGCCAAGGCGCCGGTGTTCGGCGCCCGGGTGCGGAGCGCCGACCTGGCGGCGGCCAAGGCGGTGGGGGGCGTGCGCGACGCCTTCGTCGTCGAGGGCGGCGACGACCACATGGGCTTCGTCTCCGGCGTGGCGGTGGTGGCCGACAGCTCGTGGGCCGCCAGGAAGGGCCGCGAGGCGCTGAACATCAAATGGGCCGAGCATCCCAGCGCCGCCAACAGCAGCGAAGGCTTCCGGGCCAAGGCGCGGGAACTCGCCGCTGCCCCGCCCCACCACACCGACCGCAACGACGGCGACGTGGACAAGGCGCTGGCCGGCGCCGCCAAGGTGGTGGAGGCGGCCTACGAGTATCCGTTCCTGGCGCACGCCTGCATGGAGCCGATGAACTGCACGGTCCAGTTCAAGGACGGCAAGCTCATCATGTGGCTGCCCACCCAGGTGCCCGAGATGATCCGCGAGCCGGTCGCCAAACACCTGGGCATGAAGCCCGAGGACGTGACCATCCACATGATCCGCATGGGCGGATCCTTCGGGCGCCGCACGCGCCCCGACTACGCCATCGAGGCGGTTGAGATCGCCAGGCGGGCAGGCGCGCCGGTCCAGCTCCTGTGGACCCGCGAGGATGACATCCAGCACGACTTCTTCCGCCCCGCCGGCTTCCACTTCCTCAAGGCGGGCCTGGATGCATCGGGCAAGATCGTCGGCTTGCGCCACCACTGCGTCATCCACGCCGAAGGCCAGACGCCGTCCAGCGTCTACTATGTGGCGCCGAAGGAGTTCCCGGCCGACGTCGTCGAGAATGTCCGGGTCGACCGCTCGATGATCCCTATGGGTGTGCCGGTGGGGCCCTGGCGGGCGCCCAACGGCAACAACGCCTCCTTCGTGATGCAGGGCTTCATCGACGAGCTCGCTGAGGCGGCGGGGATCGACCCGCTGACCTTCCGGCTCCAGTTGCTGGGCGACCGTACGTGGATCGGCAAGCCGGGCGCCTACAACGGCGAGCGCATGCGCGGCGTCCTGCAGGCGGTCGCCGAGATGTCCGGCTGGCGGGGCCGCAAGGCCGAGCCGGGTGTCGGCATGGGCATGGCCTTCCACCTGGACCATGGCGGCTATGTCGCCGAGGTGGTGAAGGCCCGCGTGGACAAGGACGGCGCGGTGAAGGTCCTGAAGGTCTGGGCCGCGGTGGATGTGGGCTCGGTGATCGTCAATCCGTCGGGCGCCGTCAGCCAGGTGCAGGGTGCGGTGATCGACGGCCTGTCGGCGGCCCTCTACCAGAAGATCACTGTCAAGGACGGGCAGGTGGAGCAGTCCAACTTCGCCGACTACCGGCTGCTGCGGATCGACGAGGCGCCCGAGGTTGAGGTCCGGTTCGTCAGGACCGACAACCCACCTACCGGCCTGGGCGAGCCCGGCCTGCCGCCGGCGATGCCGGCCCTGGCCAACGCCATCTTCGCGGCCACCGGCAAGCGCATTCGCAGCCTGCCGGTCGACCCGGAGTTCCTGAAGGCCTGAGGGCCGACTACAGGATGAAGCCGTTCGTGAGGTGTAGGGCGCTGAGCTGCGAGCCCTGGATCGTGATCACGTCCCCGCCTGTGAAGCTCACGGTCACGTCGGCGCCGGCCTGGACCATCACCGGCGCCTGGCCGGCGGTGACATAGGCCCGGACGTCAATGGAATCCCCCTGCGCGAAGTCGGTGACCACGTCACGTCCGCCACCCGGCGCGAAGCGGAAGACGTCGCTTCCGGTCCCGCCGCTGAGGGTGTCGTTTCCGCCCCCGCCGGCAAGGGTGTCAGCGCCACCGGCGCCCTTCAGCTGGTTGGCGCCGGCGTTGCCGGTGAGCTGGTTGTCCAGGGTGTTGCCATTGCCGTTGAGGGCCTTGGTCCCGGCCAGCACGAGATTCTCGACATTCTTCGGAAGCGTCATGGTGACGCTGGCCTGGACGGTGTCGCTGCCTTCGCCGGCGTTCTCCACCAGGGTAGCGCGATCGCTGAGGATATAGAGGTCGTCGCCGGCCCCGCCGCTCAGAGTGTCGCTGCCGGCCCCGCCCGACAGGGTGTCGGCCCCGGCTCCGCCCGCCAGGAGATTGTCGCCGGCGTCCCCGATGAGTTGCAGGCCGCCGCCAAGGTGGCGCGCCATCCATGCGGCGACGGCTTCCAATCCCAGATCGGCCGTCTGCACGAGCACCCTATTGTCCGCTGTCAACAGGCCCACGACACTGGAGTTGTGGACGAAGGCGTTGGCGTCGTTGCCCTGGATCGTGACGCCGTCCACGTTCTCCACCAGGATCCGCGACTTCTTGTCCAAAAACCCCTGGACGTAGTTGTCCTCGATGAGGACGTCGTCGCCCCCAATGACATAGATGCCGTTGTAGCTGGCGCCGATGATGACATTGCCGGTGATGGTCACCCCCTGGAAAGGCAGTGTCCCGATCTGATCGCGGAAGAACACCCCTTGAGGCGCGGCCCCGTCGCCGCGCACGAACAGATTGTCCCTGACCACGATGTCGTGGGCGGAGACGGTGGTGTTGCTGGTCCAGAATTGGATCGCATCGGCATGGTCGTCGACGTCAGGATGGAGGTCGCTGAACCGGTTGGCCGCGACCAGCACGTTGCTGGAGCCGCCGCCGCGCAGGCCGTCGACCTGGACGTGATGTATGTTGTTGCCGGTGAAGCTGAACCCGTCGACCTTCAGGTGACTTAGGCCATACATCAGGTCGTGGAATTCGGAATCGGCGACGCTCACATTCGAACTGTCGCGGATCAGCATGCCGCCGACGTCGTTGGCGTAGTTCCCGTCGACAGAACCATGCACGTCCAGGCCGATGAAGTGGATGTCCTGGCTTCCGGCAACCTGGAACGGGTTCGCCGGCGCAGCCGGGTCAACCTTGAATTCGAGATTGCTGAACGCCAGGCCATTGCTTTCCTGCACCTTCAGCCCGGTCAGGACAACTTCGGCGCCGGCCTTTGCGGTGATGGTGACGTCCTGGGCGAAATGAACCCCCTTGATGGCGATCGGCGCATAGGTCCCCGCCGTCAGCTCGATGGTGTCCCCGGCCCCGGCGGTCTTCAGCGCTGCGGAAAGCGCCGCGGCGCTGCCTACGGTGGTGATCATCGACACGCTCCTGGAAGGTCGCCGACGCGGGCGCGCCGGGCTCAGCCGCGGCGATGTATTCGCCCGTCCCCTGCACTGGATGTGCTGTATAATTCCATGGATGAGCGGTGGCAGATGACCATTCGTCGCATACTACCGATTCAATATTTGGAGTCGAAAGTCCATCTCGAACTGTGAATGGTGTACGATACTTCATTATATCTGAATCGTTTGTTATATATTTCGGTTTTGATTCGATTAAATGTACGGCCCATGACGATTTTTATTCAAGCTTGGCTTTGAGGCGAGGTTGGATGGTGGCCGCGGTTCCACGCAGCGCTCGCCAGGGTGTATGCAACAAAAACGGCCCGGATCGGGTGATCCGGGCCGCATGCCAGGCGGGAGGAACGCCTGGAGCACGATGCGATCAGGCTCTAGAACTGCGCCCGGACGCCCATCGTGAAGTAGCGCAGCATGGCGTCATAGGTCTGCGGCAAGGTTCCGATCCCGGCGCCCGGAGCCGTGCCCAAGCTCGGCACGATCGGATAGACCTTGTTCAGCAGGTTGTTGACGGTGAAGAACCACTCCGTCTGGGCGCCGGCGATCTCCATCTTCCGGTTCACCGTCATGTCGAAATAGACATAGGCCGGGATGTGGTCCGGGACGAAGACTTCCGGACCGAACCTAAGCGCGCCGATCAGGCGCGACTGCAGGCGCACGCCCCAGGCGCCGTTGGTGTAGTTGGCGCTGAACAGCCCCTTCCATTTGGGCAGGGCGCTGACGACCGACGGCACCGAGGAGCAGGTGCACCCGGCGATCTGGTTGATCGGCGAGGTGGCCGTGAGTTGGGTCTCGTAGCGGTCCACGTAGCCGACGAAGGCGCGCAGGGCGAGGTTGCCCTCCATGCCGCCGATGACGCTGTCGAGGTCGAAGTTGTAGTTGGCGTCCAGGTCGACGCCCTTGGTCTGGACGAACGCCAGGTTCAGCGGGCCGGCGTGGATCGCCGTTGGGAAGTTCGCCGGCGTGCGGTTTGTGAGCGGGAACGGCCGGTCGATCAGGGCGCAGCTGTCCGCCGTACCGTTGCTGGCGAAGCAGTCGGCCATGATCTGGACCGCGCTCTGCGTCTGGATGGCGCCGGCGATCCGGATGTCATAGTAGTCGATCGAGACGCCGAAGCGCGGCAGCCACTCTGGCCGGTAGACAAGGCCCACGGTCTTGGTCTTGCCGATCTCAGGCCGCAGGCGGGCGTTGCCGCCCGTGCAGGTGTCGGCCTGGGTGGTGATGTTGGTGAACGGGTCGAACGGCAGGGCCCGGACGCAGGCCTCGGTGGCGAACAGCTCGTGCAAGGTGGGCGCGCGGATATCCCGCGAGAGCGCGCCGCGAAGCCGCAGGGCCTCGGTGGGCTCCCAGGTGACGCCGCCCTTCCAGGTGGTGACCGGGCCGCTGGTGCTGTAGTCGGTGCGCCGCGCCGCGCCGGAGACCTCCAGGCTGTGGAAGAACGGCATATCCTTGGCCAGGGGCACGGCGATCTCGCCGAACACCTCCTTGACGTTGGAGCCGCCATGGGCCTCGCCGAGGTTGGTGGTGATGAAACGCGAAGGCGGGGTGGCAGGCAGGTTGCGGAGGCCGGAGTAGTTGATCACCTCCTGCGGGTCGGAGTTGCTGAACAGGTCGAGCCGCTGCTTGCGGTATTCCGCCCCAACGGAGATTCCGATCGGCCCCGCCCAGGTGCTGAACAATTCGCCGTTGACGCTGCCGCTGACGATGTGGGTGGTCTGGGTGGCGTCGGCGGACGTGATGCCGATGATGTAGTCCTGGGCCTGCTGCGAGGCGCTCAAGAAGCCGAACGAATTGTAGGGCACGCAGCCGGGATAGAGGCTCGCGGACGGCGTCGTGAGCACGTAGCAGGTGGGCTGGCCGTTCACCAACACGACATCCGTCGCCGCATACCACTTGCGCTGCTCCGGCTGGGGCGAGGCGAAGCCATTCTTGGTGCGGCCGTAGGCGTAGTAGGCGTCGAACGTCCAGTTCTCGAGGATCTTGCCGCTCAGCCCGGCGGTGAGGGTCAGGGTCTTGTTGGTGTCCAGCCCGGGCAGCGGATAGTTCTCGATCTGGCGCTTGGACATGGTGATGCTGTTGGCGGTCGTCAGCGGCGACGTGGGCGTGGCCAACGGCGCAAGCAGGGCCTGGATCGCCGCCGGCATGAACGGGTTGCCGCTGATGTATCTGAAGCCGGTCTGGGTGGCGCCGGCCGCGTCGATCTCGCCGATGGCATGGGAATAGGTGGCGGTCAAAGAGGCCTGGACGTCCTCGGTGACGTCGTAGCGGAAATTCCCGAACAGCTGGTCGGTGCGCAGGCCGGGGATCTGGTCGGTGAGCTGCGGCGGGAATACCCCACTGCCGCCGATGGAGATATTGGCGACACCGGTCGTGGCGCCGTTGTCCCACACTTCTATCCCCCTGCCGTCGTAAGTTATTCCCCGTCCGACGATGGAGGCCGGACCACTTACGATCTTGCCGTTATAGGCCAGGTCGTTGCGGGCGATGTTGCGGGTGAGGACGAAGGGGTTTGCCGCCGTACCGACCGCGCCCGACGTGGCCACCGGCTTTGTGGCGTAGCCCCAGGCCTCCAGGTTGTGTGGTCGGTCCGTACGCGAAACCTCGCCCTGCTTGGAGCGCTCGGCGCTGGCCAGGATGTGGGCCCGGCCGTCCATCAGCGCCATTCCGGCCGCCGCCCCGATGCGGAAGGACTTGCCGTCGCTGAGCCACGGCGTGTTGCCTTTCCGGCCCGGGATGTAGTGGAAGCCGCTGGCGGCATAGTTGGAGACGCCGAACTGGGCGTTGGCCTTCACGCCGGTGAAGTTCCTGTCGAGGATGTAGTTGACCACGCCGCTGACGGCGTCGGACCCGTAGACCGCCGAGACCCCGCCCGTCACGATATCCACCCGTTGGACCAGCGCCTCTGGGATCGAAGCCGCATCGACCAGGCCATCGTAGGTGGTCGGCGGCAGCCGGCGGCCCTCAAGCATGACCAGGGTGCGTTTCGGCGTCAGGTTGCGCAGCGACAGGAAATAGCCACTGGCCCTGGCGGTGCCCTGGTTGCCGTGGCTTTCGCGACCCGGCGCCAGGGAGCCGGCGAACTGGGGCAGTTGCTGCAGCGCGTCGGCGAGGCTCTTGGGCGAGGAGCTCTTCAGTTCCGTCGCCGTGGCGACCGTCACCGGAGTCGGCGCCTCGAAGCCGTCGCGGACGATCCGCGAGCCGGTGACCACCACCTCGTCGACGGCGTTGCCCGCCCCTTGGGCGTAGGCCTGCGAAGCGCCCGCAAGAGCCAGCACGCTGACCGACGCGGTCATGATCTTAGAGACACGCATGGTGTTCCCCCCGGTTGTTTCCAACTGATCGCCGACGTCTGCGCGTCGGCGAACCCCTAATGCCCTCAGGTCGGACCGTTACGTCCCGTCCGACCGCTTATGATCTCGCCGGTCGTCCGC
>CANJKG010000109.1 GCA_947474775.1 Caulobacteraceae bacterium
CCCGGCGCAGGTCGAACCGCTGGGTGCGCGACAGGATGGTCACCGGCACCTTGCGGATCTCGGTGGTGGCGAAGATGAACTTGGCGTGCGGCGGCGGCTCCTCCAGCGTCTTGAGGAGCGCATTGAACGCCCCTGTCGACAACATGTGCACCTCGTCGATGATGTAGACCTTGTAGCGGGCCTCCACCGGCGCATAGCGCACCCCGTCCAGCAGCTCGCGCATGTCGGCCACGCCGGTGCGCGAGGCGGCGTCGAGCTCCAGCACATCCATGTGCCGCCCCTCGATGATCGCCTTGCAGTGGATACCCTCGACGGCCAGGTCGAGCGTCGGCTCATGCACTGTGTCGGTCTCGTAGTTCAGCGCCCGGGCCAGCAGACGCGCCGACGTCGTCTTCCCAACGCCCCGTACGCCGGTGAGCATGAAGGCGTGCGCGATCCGCCCGGAGGCGAAGGCGTTGGTGAGGGTGCGCACCATCGCCTCCTGCCCCACCAGGTCGTGGAAGGTGCGGGGCCGGTACTTGCGCGCGATCACCGTGTAGGCGGACGACCGCGGTGCGGGCGAGGCCGGCGCCGGCGGCGCGACGTCAGGCGCGGCCTCGCCGAACATGTCGCCCGAGTTCGGATCGCGCTCGGGCGGGTCGTCTTCGTGCGGGAGGTCGGTCGCGCCCATGGCGGCTACTTAAGAGGAGCGTGCGCGCGCCGCAAAGCGGAAAGCCGCCGATCCACGGCCAGCGTGGGGCCACGACACGAAAAAGCCCCCGCGCCGAAGCACGGGGGCCTTATCGTTTCGCCCTACGGCGCGCTGGCTTACTTCGCCGGCGGCGTGACCGGCGGCACGGAGGCCGGGTCGGTCGAAGGCGTGTTGGCCGTCGTGGCGCCGCCGTCCGCGTTGCCGGCCTGCTGCTCGATCACGTCAGCCTGTTTGTTCAAGGTGGTCTCGGCAGCCTCATTGGAGGTGGCGGCCGCCTGGGATTCCAGGGCGTCGGCCTTCACTTCGGCGGCCTTGTCGGCAGGGCTCTCGCAGGCGGCGAGACCCAGGACGGCGAACATGGCGGCGGCGGTCAGTACGATCTTGGTCATGAGGAAGCCCCTGTTGATTGGCCAAGCGAAAACGCCGCCGTCTGAAAATGGTTCACTCGCTTCTGAAGTTAAATCATCGCACCCGAACGGCCCCTGGCCGTTTGCGAAGCGAAGGCCGCGCCATGGGCGTGGGAGCGGCTGACTTCGGGAGAGGGTGGAGACCGAACGGCGACCCGAAGCTGAATTCGTTGTGGCTGCTGCCTTCCGGCCCTGACCAGGTTGGCGAAGGCTCCGCCCGCCGCCGATCTCCGGGGCGCTATATGGCGGCAGGCGGGCCCGCACGCAAGCGTGGCCCTAGATCACCGAGATCAGCCCCGCCGCCGACGCCGCCGTGGAGGCCACCGCCGCCGCGGCGATGATCCACAGCGATCCGACCCGGGTGAAAAGCAGCACCGCCAGGGCGACCACGGCGATCACGATCGCCACCGCGTCCGTCAGTGCCGAGCGGCCGAGCGGGATCGAGGTGGCCGCCAACAACCCGGCGCTGGCGATCACCACCGCCTGCAGCGTGGACTTCACCCGTGGATGGTCGATCCAGCGCCCGGCGAAATGCGCCGCCGGGATGATCGCCAGCGCCGGGGTGACGATCGCCAGCCATCCCACCAGCGCCCCCGGCAGGCCGGCGACGAAATAGCCGATGCTCACCACATAGAAGCCCACCGGCCCTGGCGTGCTGCGGTTGATGACGATGGCCTCGTTCAGCTGCTGGTCGCTGAGCACATGGGCGTTGGTGACCAGGGCGTCGTGCAGCAGCGGCAGCGACGCCAAGCCTCCAAACGACGTCGCCGTGCTCTCGAGCAAGACCACATAGAGCTCCCAGAGCCCCACTCACGCCACTCCATCGGCCGTCGGGGTGGCCTTTGGCGGGAACAGCGCCCCGCCCACGGCGGCGGTCAGGATCACCTGGATCGGGGACAGCCCGACCACCTGGAACAGCAGGAAGGCGGTCGCCGCGATCAGCAGTGCGCGATAAAGGGTCGGGCCCTTCAGATAGGGCGACGCGATGCTCCAGACGCCCCAGACCGTCAGCGCCACGGCGGCGGCGATGGCGCCGTGTATGGCCGCCTGGACCCAGTGGTTGTCCTGCCAGAAGGCGAACAGCGCCGTGGCGGCGATCACCATCACCGCGCAGGGCAGCGAACTGGCCAGCAGGGCGACCATGGCGCCGGACAGCCCCCGCATGCGCAGGCCGATCCCGGCGCAGAACGCCAGCACCGTGGTCCCCGGCGTAAGCCGCGCAAGGGCGAAACACAGGCCGAAGTCGTCCTCGTCGATCCAGCCGCGCCTCTCCAGCGCCTCCCGGTGCAGGGCCAGCATGATCACCGCCCCGCCCCCGAACGTGAAGCTCCCATGCCGCACGAACACTTTGGCCATCCGGGCGAGCGTGGGGGCTGTGGGAACCTGAGCCGTCGGCGATTCTGTCATCACCCGGCGATACCACCACCCGCCACAACCCCAAAACCGCTGGTCCTGGCGCTGGCCCGCGGCCCAGCCCCCTCGTATGAACACGCCATGCCGCTCGACACCTTCCGCAACACCTTCGCCGGCAACCCCCTGGACCGCGCCAGCGACCGGCGCGGCGACGCCGCGTGGATCGCCGGCCAGCTGGCCTCCCCCGACGCCCTGGCCATCGCCATCTGGAACGGAAAGCCGCTGGTCGAGCCGGACAGGGACGGCGGCGTCCGCATCGCCTATTTCGCCGCCCGACTGGCCGAGGAGCTGGCCGGCGGCCGCGAGCGGCTGCTGTTCCTCGGCCTGTGGAAGGACGCTCCCATCTTCGCCCTCGACCTGGAGGGCCAGGCCGATCCCGCCCAGGGCCCCCTCCAGGGCCTTGGCGGCTTCGAGGAGCTGCGCGGCGTGGCGCTGCGGCTGCCCGCACCCGAGGCCGCCATCGCCGCCACCGCCAAGGCGATGTTCGAGTGGCGCCGGCGCCACCGCTTCTGCGCCGCCTGCGGCCAGCCTTCCGAGCCCGCCGACGCCGGCTGGAAACGCCAGTGCCCCGCCTGCAGGGCCGAGCACTTCCCGCGCACCGACCCGGTGGTGATCATGCTGGCCTGGCACGGCGAGCGCTGCATGCTGGGCCGTCAGGCGACCTGGGCCGAAGGCATGTTCTCCGCCCTGGCCGGGTTCCTGGAGCCCGGAGAGAGCATCGAGGAGGCCTGCGCCCGCGAACTGGCCGAGGAGGCCGGCCTGCGCACCCGCAAGGTGACCTACCACTCCACCCAGCCCTGGCCCTATCCATCCACTCTGATGATCGGCCTCCTCGCCGAGGTGGAAGACGACGAGGGCGCCCCCATGGACAGCGAGCTTTCCGAGGTCCGCTGGTTCACCCGCGCGGAGGCCCGCGCCCTTGTCGCCGGCACATTTCAGGGCGCGTTCGCCCCCCAGCCGCTCGCCATCGCCCACCAGTTGATCAGGGCCTGGGCGGGTGATTCATGATTTGCTCAAGCTAAGCCGTCACCTTCCATCCCAGGTTGCGGGGCGCATGATCGGCCGATGTTCGACTGGAACGACCTGAAACACTTCCTGGCGGTCGCCCGCGCCGGCAGCACGCTCGGCGGCGCCGCCATGAAGAACCTGAGCCAGACCACCGCCGCGCGGCGGCTGGCGGCCCTGGAGCGCGACATCGGCCTGACCCTCTTCGAGAACGCCCAGAGCGGCTATCGCCTCTCTCCCGCCGGCAAGGAACTGCTGTCCCAGGCGGAGAAGGTCGAGAAGGAGGTGCTCGCCTTCAAGGCCCTGGTGCAGGAGCGCGCCAAGCGGATAGCCGGCACGGTCCGGGTCAGCACCAACGAAACCTTCGCCAACCTGCTGCTGATGCCCGCGCTGCCCGAGTTCAACCGCCTGTATCCGGATATCCGCATCGATGTCTTCGTCGAGGACCGCATGGTGGACCTGGTGAGCGGCGAGGCCGACGTGGCCCTGCGCGGCGGGCTCAACGCCGGTACGGGAGACCTGGTGGCGCGTCGTCTCCATGACCTGCCCTGGTCGGTCTATTGCAGCCGCGCCTACGCCGAGCGCCATGGGGGCGTGCCCGGCCTGGCCAACCTGTCGGAACACGCCGTGATTGGGGGCGCGGGCGGAGTGGCGGCCATGCCGGGGCCCCGCTGGCTGGAGGAGAAGAGCGACGGCCGGATCGCCGCGCGCAGCAACAGCCTGACCAGCCTACTGTCGGCCACCAAGGCCGGGCTGGGCCTGGGCGCCCTGCCCTGCATCCTGGCCGACCGCGAGCCGGACCTGCTGGTCTGCTTCCATCTGCCGGCCTCGTTCACCGCCAGTCTGTGGCTGGTGACCCGCTCGGAGCTGCGCAACAATCCGTGCGTCAAGACCTTCAACGATTACATCGCCGGTCAGGCCCAGGCGCTGCGCCATCTCTTCGAACCCCGGGCGCCCGGCGGCTGATCAGGCCTCGTTGCGGAACGGGTCGGCCGGATAGACGCCGAGGATCTCGAACTGCTCGGAGAAGAAGCCCAGCTCCTCGAAGGCGCGCGCCACGTGCGGGTCGTCCGGCCGGCCGTCCACTTCGGAATAGAAGAAGGTCGCCGCGAAGACGCCGTTCTCCATGTAGCTCTCGAGCTTGGTCATGTTGACGCCGTTGGTGGCGAAGCCGCCCAGCGCCTTGTAAAGCGCCGCCGGCAGGTTGCGGACCCGGAACACGAAGCTGGTGACGCAGGCCACGTCGGCCGGCGGCGGCGCAGGGTCGGGCTCCGCTGTCAGCACCACGAAGCGGGTGGTGTTGTTGCGGGTGTCCTCGATGTCCCGGGCCAGGATCTCCAGGCCGTAGATGTCGGCCGCCAGCGCCGGCGCGATCGCCGCCTTCCTGGGATCGGGATGGTCCCCCAGGATGCGCGCCGAGGCCGCGGTGTCACTGGCGGCCTCCAGGGTCACCCCCAGCGGCCGCAGGAACCTGCGGCACTGGCCCCAGGCGAAGGGCATGGAGATCACTGTCTTCACATCCCCGATCCTGGTCCCGGGATTGGCCATCAGGTGGAAATGGATCGGCTTGAAGTGCTCGGCGATGACCTTCAGGCCTGAGTGCGGCAGCAGGTGATGGACGTCGGCCACGCGGCCGGCGATGGAGTTCTCCACCGGGATCATCCCCAGCTCGCAGTCGCCGCTCTTCACCGCGTCGAAGGCGTCCTCGAAGGTGGCGCAGGGGATCGGCTCATAGTCCGGCAGCGCGGCGCTGCACGCCTCGTGGCTGTTGGCCCCCAGTTCGCCCTGGAAGGAGATGCGTTTGTTGCCCATGACGCCCCCCTAGGCGCGTGCGGTGATGTGGGCCCGTGCCTGTTCCAGGTCGGCGGGCGTGTCCACGGAAATCGGCGCGGCGTCGGCGACGGCGGCCCAGATGGAGAGGCCGAGTTCCAGCGCCCGCAGTTGCTCCAGCTTCTCGCGCCGCTCCAGCGCCGAGGGCGGCGCGGCGTTGAATCGCGCCAGGGCCGCGCGCCGATAGCCGTAAATCCCCACATGGCGCCAGACCGGCCCGTCGCCATACAGGGTGGAGCGGGTGAAATAGAGCGCCCGGCCGCTCCTGCCGTCGGGCTGCAGGGCCAGCACCGCCTTGACCGCGTCGGGATTGGCCCGGTCGGCCGCCGAGGCCTCCGGCGCCACCACCGTGGCGATGTCGCAACCCGGCTCCGCCGCCAGCAGGTCGACGCAGGCCTTCAGTATGGCCGGCGCCACGAACGGCATGTCGCCTTGCAGGTTGACGACCACGTCATGCGCGCCGGCCGGATCGATCTCGTCCAGCGCCGCCTGGATGCGGTCGGACCCCGAGGCCAGGTCGGGATCGGTGAGCACCGCCCGGCCGCCCGCCGCCCGCACCGCCTCAGCGATCTCCGAATCACCCGCCACCACCACGGCCGGGCCCACGCCCGCCGCTTGCGCCTGGCGAAGTACGCGCACCACCATCGGCATGCCGCCAATGTCGGCAAGTGGCTTGCCCGGCAGGCGGGTCGCGGCCATGCGGGCGGGGATGAGGACGATCGGGTTCATCAAGTGTCTTGGGCGGTTGCGCGGGCGGCGGTAGCGTGTAAGAGAGCCGGGCGCAATAAGGGGCAGGATTCCCGGGCGCTGGCCGGCCTAGCGCCGGGACGTGAAGAGGGCCGATTTAAGCACTATGAGCGACCTCACTTTCAACAAGGTGGCCGGCGCCGTGCTGGCGACGGGTTTGGCGATTGTCGGCCTTCGTGAACTCTCCGCCGGCGTGTTCGCGCCGGAGCACTTGGAGAAGCCGGGCTACGCGGTCGAAGTCGTCGAGGCGAGCACAGGCGGCGCTGCGGCCGAAGCCCCGATCGACTGGGGCACGGTGCTGCCCACGGCCGACGTCGCCGCCGGCGAGGCCGTCTTCGCCAAGTGCAAGGCCTGCCATAACGCGGACCAGGGCGGGGCCAACGGCGTCGGGCCGGAGCTGTGGGGCGTGGTGGGCCGCAAGCCCGCGGCCAGCCCCGGATTCGCCTATTCGCCGGCCATGAGCGAGTTCGCCGGCAAGCAGCCCAGCTGGGACTATGAGCACCTCAGTGAATTCCTGAAGGCGCCGCAGAAGTACATCTCCGGCACCAAGATGACCTTCGTCGGGCTGAAGAAGCCGGAGGAGCGCATCGCCGTCATCGCCTACCTGCACAGCCGCGGCTCGAGCCTGCCTATCCCTGCGCCGAACCCCGCCGCCGCGGCCGCCCCTGCAGAGGCGACCCCGGCGACTGCTGAAGGCGCCCCGGCCACTGGCGCGGCTCCCGCCGACCAGCCCACGGTGGTCGGCGCCACCACGCCGCCTGCGCCCAACGCCACCAACCCGGCGGGCGGCGCTGCCTCCTCGCCGAAATAGGCTTTAGAGACGCCGCCAGGCTGTCGGCTCACCGACCCCGGCGGCGGCGATCCGCTCGATCGCCTCATCCAGCGGCTCGATGACCGTAGCCATGTGATGGGCGTTGGCATGCACGATCCTCCCGTCGCCCACGCCCATGGCCACATGGCCTTGCCAGAACACCAGGTCGCCCCGACCGAAAGCCTCGCGGTCGATCGCCGCGCCCAGGGCATGCTGCTGGTCGGTATCGCGCGGGCAGGCGAGGCCGCAGGCGAACAGCGCCTGCTGCACCAGCCCGGAGCAATCCAGGCCCAGGCTCTCGCGCCCGCCCCACAGATAGGGCGCGCCGACGAACCGTTCGGCCACGGCCGCCCAGTCCGCCTCGAACACCCCCAGCGGCGCCAGGTGCTCGGCCACCGTCCAAGCCGATCCGGCGAGCTTGCGGAACCTGCCTTCCTCGGCCTCCACCCGCACCAGGGCGTTGAGGCTGAAGGGACCGATGGCGCGGGTCTTGATGCTCGGTTCCGCAAAGGCATAGGTACGCAGCGCCGCGATTCGATGGGTGGGTGCGGGACCGGCGGGGCCGACCGCCGAGGCGTCCACGAACCCCACATAGCCGTCGCGAGGCGCCTGGCCCCAGAGGAAGCCGTCCTTCGCCTCACCCAGCGCCTCGAACACCTCGCCAAACAGCAACTGGTCGAGCTGTTCGCCCGCCGGGTCGGCCGTCGCGCGAATGGCTGCGGCGGGGACTGCGCAAACCAGCGACGTCGGATCCACATAGGTCTGCGCCGGCTCGACGCCCTCAAGCCGCCGGCTCGCCAGACCGTCGCGCCTTGCCGTCACCCGCGGATCGCTCATGGGAAGCGCTCGCGGACCACGCGGTAGAGCGCGCGGATCGCCTGGGCCTCACCGCCGGACGGCGATCCCGGCTTCCCGCGCGGGTTCCAGGCGTAGATGTCGAAGTGCGCCCAGGGCCCTTTGGGCGCGAACCGCTGCAGGAACAGTGCCGCGGTGATCGATCCCGCCTGCGCCCAGGCGTCCGAATCGTTCTTGAGGTCGGCCACGTCGGACTCCAGCGCCTCGTCGTACGGCCTCCAGAGCGGCATCCGCCATAGGGGATCGGAAACCGCCTTGGCGGCTCGGGCGATGGCGTCAGCCAGGCTCTCGTCGTCCGTGTAGAAGGGCGGCAGCTGCGGGCCGAGCGCCGCCCGCGCCGCGCCGGTCAGGGTGGCCAGGTCGATGGTCAGCGCCGGCTCCAGTTCCCCGGCCCGGGTCAGGGCGTCGGCCAGGATCAGCCGGCCCTCGGCGTCGGTGTTGCCGATCTCGATGGACAGTCCTTTGCGTGAGGCGATGACGTCGCCCGGCCGCATGGCGGAGCCGGAGATGGCGTTCTCCACCGTCGGCACGAGGATCACCAGCCGCACGGGCAGGCCCGCGTCCATGATCATCCGTCCGAGCGCCAGGGCGTGGGCCGCCCCGCCCATGTCCTTCTTCATCAGCCGCATGCCGGACGACGGCTTGATGTCCAGGCCGCCGGTGTCGAACGTCACGCCCTTGCCGACGATCGCCACCAGCGGATGAGCCGGCTTGCCCCAGGCGATCTCGATCATCCGCGGCGACCGGTCGGCCGCCGCCGCACGCCCCACGGCATGCACCGCCGGGTAGCCCCCCTCCAGCAGGCCGTCGCCGGCGATAACGGTGATGGAAGCCCCGAACTGCTCGGCGATCTCGCGGGCGATGGTCTCGATCTGCAGCGGCCCCATGTCGTTGGCCGGGGTGTTGACCATATCGCGGGCGAGCGCGCAGGCGTGGGCCTGCCGCCGCACGTCCTCGGCCATGCCGTTCTCCACCAGCAGCCGCGGAGGCTCGCCGGTGCGGGGCTTGTAGCGGTCGAAGCGATAGCTGCCGATGGCGAAGGCCAGGGCGATCTGCTCGGCCGCCAACCCTGGCGCCTGGGCGATGCGGTAGACGCCCGGCGGGAGTTTGGCGGGCAGGGCGCGGAAGGCCATCGGGTCGCCCCCGGCGCCCAGCCCGAACAACACCCGTTCCGGCCGGCCCTCGGTGTCGGGCACCGTCAGGACCTGCCCGGCCTTGCCCTTGAACTCGGATTGCTGGGCGAAGGCCCGGACGAACGCGCGACGGCCCTCCAGGAAGCCGGCGGCCTTGGCTTCCAGGACGGCGTAGACGGGCACGGCGGCGCCTTCAGACGCCTCGACGATCACTTCGGACATGGCCGCGAGCCTCGGCTAAGTCGCCGCCGGCCGCAAGCCGGGCCGCTCTAGCCGAGCAGGAAGGCGGCGGGCGCGGGGGAGCCCGGGAACGCCAGCAGGGCGCCGGCGGCGATCGCCAGGCCGTAGGGGACGCTTTCGCCGGGCGTGGCCAGGCGTGCGACCCAGGCCGGGCCCTGGGCGGCGCGTGCCCGCACCGGCGCGGATCGCAGCAGCAGCAGCAGGCCGGTCAGCAGCCCCCCGGCCACGGCCGTCACCAGCAGCAGCTGTGTCACCAGCGGCCAGCCCAGCCACAGGGCCGTCGCGGCGAAGAACTTGACGTCGCCGCCGCCCAGCCAGCCGGCGGCGAACATGCCCATGCCGATCACCAGGGCCACCACGCCCACCAGGGCATGCGATCCGATCGCGGCCGGCGCCAGTCCGCAGGCCAGTCCCGCGGCGAGGAACGTCCCAGTCAGGGCCAGGGAAATCCAGTTGGGGATGGTGTAGCTCGTCGCGTCGCGCGCCGCGGCCAGCACCGCAAGGGCCGGGAAGGCGAACAACAGCAGGGCTTGCAGCAGCATCGGGAAGTTTCCCTCCTTCGGGATTCCGGCTTTCGGGAGTCTCGCAAGGCGCGGTGAATCGCGCGTTTCGGGAGCCCGGAAAACAGAAGGCCCCCCGACGTCTCCGCCGAGGGGCCCGCTGGGGCGTTAGTCGCTAGGCTTAGGGGGCCGGCGCCGGGGCGGCCGGAAGCGCGTCGCGCACCGTGTTGAAGGTGCCTTCAAGGCGGGTGCCCATGGTCGTCAGGGCCGTCACCAGGACCACCGCGACCAGGGCGGCGATCAGGCCGTACTCGATGGCCGTGGCGCCGGATTCATTCTTCAGGAACCGGCTGAGAAACTTCGACATGAATAATCTCCTTGCTTGAACGAGCAGTTGGTTGAGGGCCTCAAGCAATCCGCCTGCTCGCCCCGAATGCCCGATCAATTTGCCCCACCCGACTTAATGCGGGCTGAAGCCATATGCTTATTTATCTACTGAACGCCATTGGTGAAGATCGGTTTACCAAAGGACACTGCGTTGAGTAGTCGAAACATCTTATAATGCCCGCTCGATGACTACTCTTCATCTAGGGAGAACACCAACCTCTCCATTGTGGCCGGTGACGCAATAGCCCGGCCCGCCAGGTTCGAGATCGGCCGCAAGCCGATGAGGCTGTTGGTCAGGAAGGCGCCTGTTGTGGCCTCCAGCACCTCTGGTCCCGCGCGGACCTCAGCCAGCGGAATCCCCAGGCGCGCCGCCGCGGCGATCACCTCCGCCCGCATGGTGCCG
>CANJKG010000110.1 GCA_947474775.1 Caulobacteraceae bacterium
CAGCAGCAGATGGTCGGGCTGGTGGCGGCGGAGCACGTCGTAGATCAGGTCCGTGGAGAAGGTGATCTGGCGGCCGGACTTCTGCGCCTGGCCGGGGAACCGCCGCTCGATCAGGCCGGCGATGATCGCGCAGCCCTTGAAGGCCCGCTTCATCATGAAGCTCTCGGCCAGCCAGTCCTCGAGATCGTCGCCCAGCATGTCCTGGTCGAACAGCTGGTCGAAGTCCAGGCCGTCCAGCGGCTTCAGCGCCCAGATCGCCATGGCGTAGTCGTTGCACACGAACCCCAGCGGCGCGGCGCCCGCCCGCTCCAGCCGCCGGGTCAGCAGCATGGCCAGGGTGGTGTGCGCCAAGCGCCCCTCGAAAGGGTGGCAGACCATGAAGTGGCGCTTCCCCCGGGCGAAGGTTTCCAGCAGCATCTCGTCCTCGGAGGGGATCACCGAGCGGTCCCGCTGCGCCTCCAGCCACTCGCGCACGTCGGCCGGCAGCACGCTCCAGTGCGCCTGGTCGTACATCAGCCGGCGCACCCGCTTGGCCAGGTAGGTGGACAGGGCGAACTTCGAGCCGCCCCACGACGGCATCTTCGGGTCCCGGTCGGCTGCGGGGCTCACCAGCACGTCCAGGTTGGTCACCGCCGCCAGCTTCCATACCTGGCCCGCGAAGACGAAGGTGTCGCCGGGGTCGAGCATCTCCAGCATGCCCTCCTCGACCTCGCCGATCTTGCGCCCGCCTTTCCCGCCGCGCCCGGCCAGCCTGACCGACAGCACCGCCGGTGAGACGATGGCCCCCACGTTCAGCCGGTGCCGCTGCGCCGTCTGGGCGTCGCGCACCTTCCAGAGGCCATCCTGCCCCTTCACGATCCGCCGGAACCGGTCGTAGGTCCGAAGCGCGTAGCCGCCGGTCGACACGAAATCCACCACCTGCTCGAAGTCCTCCCACAGGAGGTCCCGGTAGGGCCCGGCCGTCCGCACCTCGTCGTAGAGCGACAGCAGGTCGAACGGCTCCGAGCACGCGCAGCCCATCACGTGCTGGGCCAGCACGTCCAGCGCCCCCACCCGGGCCGCGTCCCCGTCCAGGGTGTTCTCGGCGATCGCCTCGCGGGCGGCCTGGCACTCCAGCATCTCGAACCGGTTGGCCGGCACGAACAGCGCCCGGCTAGGCTCGTCCAGCCGGTGGTTGGCGCGGCCGATCCGCTGCACCATCCGCGAGGCGCCCTTGGGGCTGGCCAGCTGGATCACCAGGTCCACGTCCCCCCAGTCGATGCCCAGGTCCAGGGTCGAGGTGCAGACCACGGCCCGCAGCTCTCCCCGCGCCATCGCCGCCTCCACCTTGCGCCGCTGCTCGGCCGCCAGGCTCCCATGGTGCAGGGCGATGGGCAGGCTGTCCTCGTTCAGCCGCCACAGCTCCTGGAACGCGAACTCCGCCTGGAACCGCGTATTGACGAACACCAGCGCCGTCCGCGCCTTGCGGATTGTCTCATAGACCTCCGCCATGGCGTGCTGCGCCGTGTGCCCCGCCCACGGCACGCGGCCCTCCGACAGCAGGATGTCTACGATGGGCTCGGCGCCCGGCGGCCCGGTGACGAGGGCGATGTCGCGCCCGCATCCCATCCACCGCTTGATCACCTCCGGGTCGTCCACGGTCGCTGACAGCCCCACCCGGCGCATCCGGGGCGCCAGCTGCTGCAGCCTGGCCAGCCCCAGCGCCAGCAGGTCCCCGCGCTTGGACGCGTGCAGGGTGTGGATCTCGTCCAGGATCACGCACGACAGGTCCTCGAACAGCCCCCGCGCGCCCTCCCAGGCGCAGAGCAGGGCCAGTTGCTCCGGCGTGGTCAACAGGATGTCCGGCGGCTTGACCTTCTGCCGCTGGCGCCGCGACAGGCCGGTGTCCCCCGTGCGGCTCTCGGCCACCACCGGCAGCCCCATCTCGCGGATCGGCGCCGCCAGGTTCCGCTCCACGTCCACCGCCAGCGCCTTCAGCGGCGAGATGTAGATCGTGTGAAGTCCACGCGATTGTCCCTTGGGAAAATCGCCACCTAAGGAATCGGGAGCGACGAACGTCGCTCCGGGCGAATTGGCCGGCGGCCGCCCGGCGATCTCGATCAGGCTGGGCAGGAACCCCGCCAGCGTCTTGCCGCCGCCGGTTGGCGCGATCAGCAGGGCGTCGCGTCCCTCACGCGCCTGCGCCACCATCTCCAGCTGGTGCGCGCGCGGCCGCCACCCGCGGTCCTCGAACCAGCGGGCGAATCGGGGCGGCAAGAGCTCCGCCCCTCCTGGGGTAAAAACCTGGACGCCGGCGTCGGCCATCCCGCGCCTATAGCATGTTCCCGTTCCGTTTCAGCCATTCCCTGACTGCCGCCCCGGCGAGAGGCGCGCGCGGTGGAGCACCGGACGGGCGGATCACCCGCCTTCGCTGACGGCCAGGGTGAACAGGTGCGCCCCGGCCTGATGCACCTCGACCTCGGTCCCGCCGGCTTCGCTCAGCACCCGGCGGGCCTTTGCCACCATCTCGTACGGCCTGCAGGTCAGCGCCGTAAATCGACGTTGGCCGCCCGGCAGCCGGACATAGAGTTCGAACGTGTGATGCATTGGCCTAAGGATCGGCGAGGACGAGCCGCGGAACGTTGATGTCGGTCAAACAAATCTCAACCTGGCGCCCCTCTCTCGCCAGCTGCGACAATCCGCTTCCCGCCAGGCTCAAGCCCGTCAACGCCCCCCTTGGCCAGTGCCGCTATGCTCCGCCGCCCGCGCCGCGGGCCTGCGCGCCGCCTGGGACTTCCCGGTGCTGATCGACGACAGCGTCGTCGCCGCCAACCGCCATGTGCTGAAGGTGCTGCTGGATCCCATCCCATCCCCCCACGGGCGAGCCCGCCCTCTCCCGGCGCGTGTATCTGGCACGCGCCTTGCTGGACCGGTGCATCCGCGGCCGCAGCTGTGCCGTATCGACTATGCTTACGGGGGACTTAACGGTGTTCAAGGGTTTCAGGACTGTACTGGTCGGCGCGTTCGTCGCCGCCGCCATGGCCACCGGGGCGAGCGCCTCCGTGAACCTGCTCTCCAATGGGGACTTCGAGGCCGGCGATGTCGGCTTCGACAGCGCCTACGCCAATCCGAACGCCCTCCTGTGGGACCCGGCGGTCTATGACGTCGAGGCCAATCCGCAGGCCACCCACCCCTCCTGGGCCTCCTTCGGCGACCACACCACTGGCCAGGGCCTGATGATGATCGTCAACGGCGCCGACGTGCCCGATGTGATGGTCTGGGGCGAGGCCGGGATCGGCGTCGAGGCCAACACCGACTACGACTTCAGCTTCTGGATGGCCTCCACCTATTCCACCGCGCCCGCGGCGCTGAACCTGGAGATCAACGGCGCCGTGGTCAGCCCGACCTGGAACGCCAGCAGCACCACCGGCCTGTGGCAGCAGTTCAGCGTCACCTGGAATTCCGGCGCCGCCAGTGTCGCCGACCTCAAGCTCTGGAACCAGCAGACCGCCTACAGCGGCAATGACTTCGCCCTGGACGACCTCAGCTTCGCCAAGCTGGGCCTCAACTCCGGCGCGATCCCGGAGCCGGCCTCCTGGGCCCTGATGCTCGCCGGCTTCGGCGCAATGGGCGGGGCGCTTCGCCAGCGCCGCCGGGTGGCCCTGGCCCAGGCCGGCGCCTGAATTTCTCCTCTCCAGTAAGCGTGTCGTAGGGCGAGGGCCGGGGGAAACCCCGGCCCTTGCTTCGTCTGGACCGGCGCCGGACAGTCCCGGCATGGGAAACCGCTCGGCCGCCGTCCTCGTCATCCTCACCGCCTGGTCCCTTGCCGGGGCCGGACTGGCCGCGCCCGGGCGCACGGCGGAGGGTTTCCCCCTCCCGGACCGTCCCGTCGCCGGCATCGTCAGCCCCGTCTGGTCCTCAGGGCCCGACCGCGACCTCGCCGACGAGGCTGGCCAGCTGATCCGCGCGATGGGGGTGCGGCCCGGGATGACAGTGGCCGACATCGGCGCGGGTTCGGGCTACCACACCTTCACCCTCGCCGCGGCGGTGGGCCCTGCCGGCCGGGTCTACGCCGAGGACATCATCGACAGCTATCTCGCCGGCCTGCGCAGCGAGGTGGCGGCCCGGGGCCTGGCCAATGTGGTGGTGGTGCGCGGGACGCCCGACGACCCGAAGCTGCCGCCGGCCGCGGTGGACCGCGCCGTCCTGGTCCACATGTACCACGAGATCGGCAACCCCTACGCCCTGCTGTGGCGGCTGGCGGGGTCCCTGAAGCCGGGCGCCAGGGTAGGGGTCATCGACATGGACCGCCGCACCCAGGACCACGGCACGCGGCCGGCGCTGCTGAAGTGCGAGTTCGCCGCCGTCGGCTACCGCCAGCTCTCCATCGCCCCGATCCGGAACGGCGGCGGCTATCTCGCCACCTTCGCGGCGCCCGCTCCAGGCTCTTTGCCCCGCCCCGCCGCGATCGAACCCTGCAAGGGGCCCTGACCGTCCTTCTCCCGCGCCAACGTTCTGGCTGCAGCTCAGCGCCATCCGGCAGAGCTGGTTGGTGTCCAGGTTCCGACCCTGCGGATCGATCAGCTCGAACGACCGGTCCGACGGGGAGTCGCCGATCCCGCCGCTGAAATCGACCCGGGTGGATTCGCTGAACCGAGTCTTAGGGATTAGCTGCGCATGTCTTCGGGATCGATCGATCGCCAGAAAGGCGCCCCGACCATGGATATCCTTGCCAAGCGCAGCCCCGCCATCCTGTCCCGCCGCGGCCTGTTCCTCGGCGCCGGCGCCAGCCTCGCGGCCTCCGCCGCCCTGGCCGAGGGGATGCGCCACGCCGCCCCGCGCCCGGCCGCCGCGCCCCGCTCCGCCCAGGCCCACGGCGCGCCTGCCGTCGCCCACGCGCCGGTCAAGACCGCCGTCGACGGATCCGAGGCCGCGCTGCAACGCCTGATGGCCGGCAACGCGCGCTACGTCGCCGGCCGGGCCACCCACGCCGGCGCCGACATCGTGCGCACCCGCCAGGTGGCCGCCAGCCAGTCCCCCTTCGCCACCATCCTGGCCTGCGCCGACAGCCGCGTGGCGCCGGAGGTGATCTTCGACCAGGGGCTTGGCGACCTGTTCGCCGTTCGCGTGGCCGGCAACGTGGTCGACGACGCCATCCTGGCCAGCCTGGAATATTCGGTCATCCACCTGGGTTCGACCCTGATCATGGTCCTGGGCCACGAGCGCTGCGGCGCGGTGAAGGCCACGGTGGACGCCCTGGCCGGCCACGGCTCCGAGGAGGACGTCGGCACCCGCATCGGGGCGCTCGCCTCGCTGATCACGCCTGCGGTCAAGGCCGTGCCGCCGGGCGCCGCCGATCCGGTGGACGTCGCGGTCTCGCTGAACGCCGCCCACGCCGCCGCCGAGGTCTTCGCCGGCAGCGCCCCGTTGCGCGCGCGCATCCTGGCCGGCCAGCTCAGGATCGTGGCCGCGCGCTACGACCTGGACGACGGCAGGGTCACGCCGACCCGCGCGCTCGCCTGACCGACTGTGGCGCCTCGTCCATTCGGGACCTCCATGCGCCCGCGAGGGCTAGGGCCGGGTAGGTGAAACCCGGCGCCAAGGGCCTTGGCGACCACCGCGACCCTGGCGTTCAGGGCCGATTTCCGACATAACCCATTCGAATTTATTGACCTACGGGGACCGAGACCGATGAAGGACCTCCTGGACCAGTGGCGCGTCGTACTGGTGACGATGATCCTCGGCGGCGCGCTGGGCGCCGGCGTTGTCCTGGCCCTGAGCATCAAGGCGGGCGGCGGCGGCGGCTGAAGCCGGGCCGGTTAACGCGTCTTCGATAAATCTTCCCGGGCGACCTGGGGGTGCGCCCGACCGGTGCCGTCTACTCAGCCAGTAGCGGCCGTCCCGAGCCCATCGGTCCGCCGAAACTGCCTATCGGTCCCCGCGAATCCCTGCGCGGGGACCACCTAGGCCTTCCCACATCTCCCCTTTCCAATCCCCTCCGCGCGCCGCCTAATGCGCCGCCGCGCCCTGAGCGCGGCCAACGGAGAGCCTTTCCATGCGCCTGATCGTCACCCTCGCCGCCGCCGGCCTGCTGCTCGCGGCCTGCTCGAAGAAGACCGAAGTCGAGGCCGAGGCCGCCGGCGAACATGCCGTCGCCGCCACCGAGCACGCCGTCGACGCCACCGCCGCGGCCGCCGCCGACAGCGTCGCCGCCGCCGCCGGAACCGCCGCCCGCAAGACCGAGGCCGCCGCCGAAGCCGCCGCCGAAACCCACTAGGCCCTTAAGACCCCTCTCCCCAGGCGCTCCGCGCCTAGAGGGAGAGGGCAGGGAGAGGGCGGGCGCGAACGCCTGTTCAGCTCTCCGCGCCCGGCTCCGCCGCCGTCACCACCAGCGGCCTGCGCCGCTGGTAGAGCCACACGCCCAAGGTCACCAGCCCGCCCAGCGCCAGCGCCTGGCCGATGACGATCAGCGGGAACATCACGAACACCGGGGCCATGGTCAGCAGCGCCTGTCCGGCGCCCAGCACCACCAGGCCGTTGAACGCCACCTGGCCGGTGGTCACCACCCCCACCACCACGAACAGCAGGTAGGCGAGCGCCAGCAGCCCGCCCGAGATCAGCCAGCCGACAGCCACGAGCCTGAACACGCTGCCCAGCGTCAGCCGTCCGCCGATGGTCTTCAACCGCATGGCCGTCTTCCCCAAAACTCCACGGCGCCCAGGATGACCCTACGGCGCGGGCCCTGGTCAAGCACCCCTCTCCCCCGCGCAGCGAGAGGCGCCCACCCTGCGTCCCCGCCGGGGAGGGCGAGCGCACAGCCGCCCGGCCCCTACGCCGCCACCGGCTCCGGCGGGTCGGCGACCAGCGTCCCGGCCGGCGGTCCCTTCAGCAGCGGCCCATAGTCCGCCGCGCAGTCCAGCCAGGTCGCCGCCCCCGCCCGGTCCAGGAACACCGGCTGGCGGTTGTGGAACCGGTGCATGTCGTCCCCCGGCGCGGCCTCCTGCATCACCATGGTGTAGCTCTCGGTCCGCTCGTCCTCCCACTGGTGGCTGGCCCACAGCCCGGCCAGGAACAGGGGCGATCCGTCGGCCATGGCGATGGCGTGCCGGGTCTTCTTCCCCTGCGGGCCGGACCACTCGCAGATGGTGCTCGCCGGGATCACGCAGCGGCGGCTCTTCACACAGTCGCGGAAGCTCGCCTTGGTGGCCATCTCCTCGCTGCGGGCGTTGTTGGTGGGGAACTTCCACGCCTTGGCCGCGCCCTTGTGGAAGAACGGCACCACGCCCCATCGTCCCACCGCCGGCTCCAGCGCCCCGCCGGGATCGGCCGGGTCCGCGGCGCGCACGAACAGCCCCTGGTACTTGGGATAGACCGTCGTCGCCCAGGGCTGGTTGGCCAGGGTGTCAGGCCCCGCCGACAGCACCAGCGTGCGGCCCAGCAGCCGCTCGAAGTCCGCCGCCAGCGTCGCCAGCGAACGGTCCATTGTATAGAGGTTGCACATGCCGCCAGCTTGCCCCGCGGCCCGCGCGCGTCCAGCGGCCCCAGGTTGCAGTCAGATCCACACTCGCGCGCGCCCCTTCACCTTGCACCCGGCGCAGGCCAGCCGCCAGCGGATGTCGGCCGGGGTGGAGCCGGCCCCCAGCAGGGCGAACGCCTGCTTCCGTGTCCAGGTCGACCGGCGTCCACAGGCCCCGCACTCGATCTTCAGGGTGTCGGACGGCCCCATCGACCGGTCGAGGTTGGGAAACATCATCGCCATGGAGGGAACATAAACAGAACAACAGGCAGGAGTCACCACCGCCCATGCGCCCGCGCCCGGCCGGCGCCGCCCCGCGTCACATGATGCGGAACACCCTCGAAGACCGTGCGGGCCAGACGCGCCATGCCCAACATCGCCCCGCAGGCCTAACCCCGCCGCAACAGCCGCTGCTCCCCCGGCGCCAGCACCGCCCCGTCCAGGTCCGGGTCCGGCGCGTCGGTGAACCGCCGCACGATCACCGTCAGCCCGCCGCCCTCGCCGTCGGCCCCGGCCTCCGGGTCCACCGATTTCAGCCGCCCGAACCGCCGCGGCGCCAGCGACGCCGCCGTCCAGCGCAGCTGCGACAGCCGCACCCGCGTCGCATAGGCGGTCTCCGGCGTCACCGCGTCGGCGATCTCCATGCCCCTGTCGCACAGCCGCTGCGCCTGGCACTCGCGCGCCAGCCGGATCGCCCCGTCGAACTCGGAATTGTCGCGCCGCCACTTCCACACCGTGGTCATGGCCGGCATCTGCGGGTCCTCGCAGATCGCGGTCAGGCTCTCGCCCTCGCACATCCGCACGAACACCTCCTGCGCCGTCGCCTCGCAATAGATCGACCTGCGCCCGCCCAGCGCCGACCACCACCCCGACGCCACCCGCCCGCAGACCTGCCGCCCCACCGCCAACGAATACCGCACCGACCCCACCGGCCCGCCTTCGGCCATGGCAAGACTCCCTGAAATGAGAAGGACGCGCCGACGCCCGATCCTCCCCCGTTGCGACGGGGGAGGGGGACCGTGAAACGGTGGAGGGGGCGCTGCCGCCGCACCACGCGACGCTACCCGAACCCTACCCCAAAGTGCGCGCGCACGCAAGAACAAAAGCAGAACATAATTACGGTGACAGTGCACAAGGCGGAATTACGGTGACAGTGCACTCAATTCGCGGCCTTCGGCTTTCGTCCCCGCTTGCCAGGCAAGAGCCGCCGGCCGGACAGCCGCTCAAGCTCGGCGATGAACCCCGCCTCGCCGGCCGGCCGGCCGATGCTCTCGGCCCGGCGCAGGCCGAGAGACAGGGCCTCGTCCTCGCCGGCCGCGATCAGGCCGGCGAAATCGGGATAGCGCGACAGCACCGCCCCGGTCCGGGTGAGACCGTCGCCCCGCGCCGGGTCGAGGCAGGCGTGAAGGCTCGACCAGCGCCAGTCCGCCGCCCGTTCCACCAGCCGCGCCCGCACCGGATTGAGCGCCACGTAGCGCAAGGCCGCGCCCAGGTGAGCCTCGTCCATGGCCACGCAGCCGAAGCGGCCCTGCCAGAAGTGGCCGGTGCGGGCCTCGCGCGCATGGATGGCGCCGGCGTAGCGGCGGTGCACAGGCGCCAGGCAACGGCGCAGCCCGTCCGGGTCGGAGGGCGTCAGGATCAGGTGCGTATGGTTGGGCATCAGCACCCAGCTCCAGACCTCGACGCCGGCCTTGGCGGCGTGCTCGGCCAGCAGGTCGCGATAGAGCTGGTAGTCGGCGTCGCGGAAGAACGTCCGCGCCCGGCCGTTGCCGCGCTGCGTCACATGATGCGGAACACCCTCGAAGACCGTGCGAGCCAGACGCGCCATGCCCGACACTGGCAGGACATGGCGGGCGGCGTCAATTAGTGCACTGTCACCGTAATTCCCACCGTAGTTCCGCAGGGGTAGAGGAGCGGTCGCGCAGCGAGTGATCGACAAATGCTTGTCGATCACAGCGACGAATGGGACCGCGAAGCGGTGGAGGGGGTTTCAGCCGGGGCGCATCGACGGGGATTGTTGCTCCTGTCCCCGTATTTCGTCCCCGTATTTCGACTGCAATCTTCCGGCATTGGTACCTAAGGTTGTTCGCATCGCCGGGGAGGCGGTGAAGATGGCCTTTCGTGCGAAAGCCTCCGCCGGACCTTGGGTAGCGGTCATCAGCTTATTCCTGACCGTTTCCTCCTTGGGCCACCCAGCCTATGCAGCCGCTCAGGCAGGAGATTTAGTATCTCCGCCTGCTGCAAGCACGACCTCTCCGGTCCTGAAAAGGCGCATCGCGATCGGCAGATTTTCCAACGCGACGAATTACGGACGGGCACTCCTGTTGCCAGGGGAAACTGACCCCCTGGCCGACCAGGCTGCGGACATGCTTGCCGCGCGGCTAGTTGAAAGCGGCGAATTCATTGTGCTCGAACGGCGGAATTTGGATGCCGTTACCGGCGAGCAGAAGGCGCTGGGCGGCGGTACGCCCGTCGGAGCCGATACGGTGCTCATTGGATCAGTGACGCAATTCGGTCGGCGCGCTGAAGGCAATGAGAAGTTCCTGAGCCAGAAGGCACAACAGGTGGCCTCAGCCACGGTCGAAATCCGCCTGGTGAATGCCAAGACCGGACAGGCGTTCTTCAGCACCAGCGGTAGCGGGACGGCGACCGTCGAAACGCGCGGTGTGATGGGATTTGGATCACGGGCCGCTTATGATTCGACGCTGAACGATAGGGCCATCTCGGCGGCGGTCTCCGATCTGATGAGCAACGTCATCAACAAGCTGAGGCAGCAGGATTGGTCAACAGACATCCTGAGCGTTGCCGGGGACGAGATCATGATCAGCGGCGGGGCCGGACAGGGGCTCAGGCTAGATCAGCGGCTGTACGTGTCGCGAAAAGGTCAAACCATCGTCAGCAAGCAA
>CANJKG010000111.1 GCA_947474775.1 Caulobacteraceae bacterium
CCCGAGCTGAAGATCATCGACGTCTTCATCTGCAAGCTGCGCAAGAAGCTGGCCGCCGCCGCCGACGGCAAGCACCACATCGAGACCGTCTGGGGCCGCGGCTATGTGATGCGCGACCCGCACGAAGCTCAGGCCGCCGCCTGACCCGATAGGACTGGAGAGCTAGGCGCGCCCGCCCTCACCGGCGGGCGTTTGCTTTTGGGCGCTCCCCTTGTCATCCCCGAGATCGCGCAGCGAAGACCGGGATGACACTCCTGGTTGGTCTGTTCCAGCGGTGGGTAGTGGTGGGAAAGCCGAAGGGCTCACCGCCGCTGCAAACTAGCCCCCGTATGCGCTAGTCTCCGCTTCGCCGCTGGGAGGGCGGCGCGATGGGACGATTCCTGGCCTTACTGGCGGCCCTCACCCTGGGGGGCCTGATCGCCCGAGGCGGAGCTCCATCCGCCGCGGCCGCGCGCCGCCGACGCCCCCACCGAGGCCTTCTCCGCCGAACGGGCCTTCGCCGACGTCGCCTCCATCGCGGCGCGGCCTCACCCTGTCGGCACCACCGCGAACCAGCGGGTGCGCGACCACCTCTTGGCCCGCATGGCCGAGCTGGGCCTGGAGCCGCAGGTCCACCGGGACCAGGCCTTCGCCGTCGAGCAGATCGCCGGGCGGACCATCATGGCAGGCGGCCTGGTGGAGAACCTTTTGGGCGTGCTGCCCGGTCGCGACCGGACCGCGCCCGCCCTGGCGCTGGTGGCCCACTACGACAGCGTGGCCGGATCGCCCGGCGCGGCGGACGACGCCGCCGGCGTCGCCGCGATCCTGGAGACGGTGCGCGCCATCCGCGCCCGCGGGGCGCCCGCCCGCGACGTCATGGTGCTGATCACCGACGGCGAGGAAGCCGGCCTGCTGGGCGCCCGCTCGTTCTTCCAGCGCGATCCCATGCGCGGTCGTATCGGGTTCGTGATGAACCTGGAGGCGCGCGGCTCCGCCGGCCGGGTCCTGATGTTCCAGACCGGGGCGGGGAACGGGGAGACCCTCGAGCTGCTGCGCCGCTCGGCCCAGCGGCCGTCCTCCTCATCCCTGATGGTCTTCATCTATGAACACATGCCCAACGACACGGATTTCAACGTGGTCCGCGCCGCTGGGCTCCCCGGGCTGAACTACGCCTTCATCGGCCGCCAGTTCGACTACCACTCGGCGACTTCCATCCCGGCCACACTCAACCGGGGAACCCTGCAGGATCTGGGCGATCAGGTGCTCTCCACCGCCGCGGCCGCGGCCTTCGCACCCACCCTGCCGGCCCCCGCGCCCGACGCGGTCTACGGCCAGGTGTTCGGCGATATCATCTGGGCCTACCCCCCGACGGTAGGTTGGCTGGTGTTGGCTCTGGCCGCCGGCCTGATCGGGATCGGCGCCTGGCAGGCCCGCCGGGCGGGCGCACTCCTATGGATCGACGTGGCGCGTGGCGCGGGTGCGGCCCTGTTCGCCCTGGTGGGGTCGGCGGCGGTGCTGAACGCCGCCCGCCGGCTCACCGGCGCCGGCTTCGGCCTCACCGACCAGCGGTGGCTGCTGGCCCAGACGCATCGCTGGGAGGTCGCGCTCCTCCTGCTGAGCCTGGGTTTCCTGCTGCTGGCGGCTGCGACCTCGGCACGCGGACGCCGCGCCATCGGGCTGGTTCCTCTGGCCGCCGCGCTCGCCAGCTCGGCCGTGGGCGGGCTCGACACCCTGTCCCTGGCCCTGGGTGCAGCCGCCGGCCTGATCGCGGTGTTGGCCTTCTGGCGGCCCACTCATCGCCCGGGCGCCTGGACCGGGGTGCTGCTGGCGGCCCTGGCGGTGGCCGCCCTGGTCCAGGCCCTGGCGCCCGCCGCCGCCTACATCTTCGCCTGGCCCTTGTTGCTGGCGGGGGCTGGGGCCGCCCTGACGGCGGTGTCGGCGCGCGGATCCAGGTTCTGCCTCATCGCCCTGGCTGGCGTGGCGGCGGTGGGCCTAGGATGGCTTGGTCCCCTGGCCCACCTGACCTATCTCGGCCTGGACCAGCCGGTGCTGCTGGCCCTGCCCCTCTGGATCGCCGCCGCGGTGGTCTGGCCCCTCGCCCAGCCGGAGGAAGGCGCCCCGCCGTCGCGGCTGGTGGGACCGATCCTTATCGTGGCCGGGGTCGCGGTCCTGCTGTTCGTGCGGCTCGATCCGCCGTGGGATGCGCGCACGCCCCAGCCCAGCTACGTCCTCTACCACATGGACCAGGACGCCGGCCGCGCCTGGCGGCTCAGCGATCCAGCCGGACGCTCGGCCTGGGCGGACACGGCCCTGGGAACGGATACGCCCCAGACCCGCAGCCACTGGGCCTTCCCCGCCGCCCTGGAGGCCGCGCCAGCCCCGCCGATCGACCAGGCCGCCCCGGCCATCGCCCTGGAACGACTGGCGTCGGGAAACCTACGGTTGCGCGCTGCGCCGCCCCCGGGCGCGCGGATGATGACCATCCGGCTGCGCACGAACACCCCCGTCACCGTGCTGGCGGCGTCCGGGTGGGCGACGGACACGCCGCTGAAGCCGGGCGCCTGGACCCGGCTACGCTGGGAAGGTGACCCCCATGGCCCGGTGCTGGTGCTCAAGCCGGCAGGCCCGGGGGGCCTGGAGGTCCGCTACGCGGCGACCATCGAACGCTGGCCTGCCCAGGCGCCGCCGTTGCCGCCCCGGCCCGACGACCTGGCGCCGTTCATGGCTTCGGATTCCACCGTGGTCACGGGATCACGCCGCTTCACTTGGTGACCCACTCTAGCTAATTTCGCGGTCATGAGCGACGTCACCATCTACCACAACCCCGCCTGCGGCACCTCCCGCAACACCCTGGCCCTGCTCCGCGAAAAGGGCGTTGAGCCCACTGTCGTGGAGTACCTAAAGGCGGGCTGGACCCGGCCCCAGCTCCAGGGCCTGCTGAAGACCATGGGCGTCAAGGCCCATGAGATCCTGCGAGTGCGCGGCACCCGGGCAGAGGAGCTCGGCCTCACCGACCCGCACGCCTCCGACGAGGCCCTGATCGCCGCGATGATCGTCGATCCGGCCCTGGTGAACCGCCCCATCGTGGCGACGCCAAAGGGCGCCGCCCTGTGCCGTCCCGCGGAGCTCGTGCTGCCCCTGCTGTAGGGCGCGCGCGTCCAGTCGCCCCGCGAGCAAAGCTGGGGGTTGCGGCGAAGGCCCGGTCGCGGGCATGTTCGGCCTGTCGCGCGGGGCTCGCGGCGACGATGCCATCGCCCGGTCGGGCCAGCCTGCATGAGGACGTATTGGCGACCTTCGACCCTAGGCGCATTCTGCGCGGAACGGCTCAGCGCGTGCTGGCAGGCCTCGTGGGCCTAGCTGGACTGGCGGTCGTCGCGAAGTTGACGCTGGCCACCCCCGCCAAAGCCACCACGCAGCGTTGATCGCGTGGGCCAAGACGAGCGGCCTCCCAGCGAAAGCGCGCTGACCGCCCTCTGGGTGAAAGAGCGGGCGGCTGGCTGGCAGGTCGCGCCCGGCAACGAGGAGCTCAACGAAATCCTGCGCCGGCTGGGCCGCTGGCGATCCCGCCTCCTGGCCAACACCTTCGTCGCCCACCATGGACCCCGCGTCCTGCAGGGACCTTTCGCCGGGATGGAGTACGTGGCCGAGGCCACTGAGGGCGCGCTGATGCCCAGGCTCTTGGGCTCCTATGAAGCCGAGTTGCACCCCTATCTCGCCGCCTTCGCCAAGGATGGACTGGACTGTGTGATCGATGTGGGATGCGCCGAGGGCTATTACGCCGTGGGCCTGGCGCGGATGATCCCGGGCGCCGAGGTTCACGCCCACGATATCGACGCGGCGGCGCTCGAGGCCTGCGCCGACCTGGCGACCCGCAACGGCGTATCCCAGCGCGTGATCGTCGGCGGGGAGTTCATGCCGGAGGACTTCGAGGCCTTCGCAGACCGGCGAGTCCTGGTGATGGTCGACGCCGAAGGAGCGGAGGACGACATCCTGCAGCCGGACCGCAGCCCCGCGCTGGCGGGGATGCGGCTGATCGTGGAGACCCATGAGGTCTATCGTCCGGGCGTGCGGGAACGGCTGGTGGAGCGGTTCGCACCGACCCACGACATCGTCACCGTCCAGCCGCAGCTCAAGGCGGTCCCGATGCCGCCGTGGCTGGAACGGCTGGGGCACCTGGACCAGCTGCTGGCGACCTGGGAGTGGCGACTGGCCGCCACCCCCTGGCTGGTGATGACGCCGAAGACCTAGGGCTGGTCGAAGACGATCACGGAGCGGGCGATGGCGCCGGTCTTCATCTCGGCGAAGGCCTCGTTCACCTGCTCGAGCTTGATGCGCCGCGAGACCATCCGGTCGAGGTTGAGCTTGCCGGCCATGTACATGTCCACCAGCCGCGGCATGTCCGTCGGGAAACGGTTGGACCCCATGAAGGAGCCCTGCAGCTTCTTCTCCTCAAGGAAGGCCACGCCGGGCACGGAGATGTTCTGGCCGACCGGGATCATGCCCAGGAGGGTGGCCGTGCCCCCCCGGCGCAGGATGCCGAAAGACTGCTCGGCGGTGATGGTCAGGCCGACGGCCTCGAAGCTGTACTGCACACCGCCGCCTGTCATCTTCTTGATGCGCTTGACCAGGTCCGGCTCGCTGGCGTCGACGAAGTCGGTGGCGCCGAACTCCTTGGCCAGCTCGGCCTTGGCCATCCCCATGTCGATGGCGATGATCCGGCCGGCGTTGGCGATGGCGGCTCCGTTGACGGCCGACAAGCCCACGCCACCCAGGCCGATGACGGCCACCGTGTCGCCCGGCCGGACGCCGGCGGTGTTGATCACCGCGCCCACGCCGGTGGTGACGCAGCAACCCACCAGGGCGGCCCGGTCCAGCGGCATGTCCTTGCGGATCGCCACGCAGGCGTGCTCGTGGACCAGCATCTTCTCGGCGAAGGCCGATAGGTTCAGGTACTGAGGCAGCGGCTCGCCGTTCTGCGACAGGCGCGGCGGCTCGCCCTCCCGGCGCCTGGTGTCGGGCGAGACGCAGAGGTTCATGCGGCCACCCAGGCAGTACTCACAGTGGCCGCAGTAGGGGTTCAGGCAGGTGATGACGTGGTCGCCCGGCTGCACCAGGGTCACCTCGGAGCCCACCTCCTCGACGATACCGGCCGCCTCGTGCCCCAGCACCGCCGGCAGCGGGTGCTTGTAGGAGCCCTCGATGAAATGCAGGTCGGAGTGGCAGACGCCGGCGGCCACCGTGCGGATAAGCACCTCACGCGGGCCGGGGGTCCCGATCTGGACGTCCTCGATCTGAAGCGGGGTCCCCACTTCACGCAGCACAGCGGCCTTCATGTGTGTCTCCGATCCAACGAGGCGCCTGAGTATCGTCCTTCCGACGCGCGAACCAGGGGGATTCCGGCTCGACATCGCCGCAATGGCCTCGCATGTAGCGGCGATGGACCCGCAGCCTGCGCCAGATCCGACCCCGGGCCCGAGCCGCGCCCTGGAGGTGTTCGGCGCCTTCCTGCGGCAGGGGCTGACCGCGTTCGGCGGGCCGGTGGCCCATCTGGCCTATTTCCGCCGTGACTTCGTGGAGCGCCGGGGCTGGCTCTCCGAGGCGGCGTTCGCCGACCTGCTGGCGCTCAGCCACTTCCTGCCGGGGCCGGCGTCCAGCCAGCTGGGCATGGCGATCGGCCTCAGGCGGGCCGGGCCGCTGGGCGCCGTCGCCGCCTGGATCGGCTTCACCCTGCCGGCCGCGATCGCGATGATCGCGCTGGCCTACCTGGCGCCCTCGATCACCCAGGCCTGGGGCGACGGCTGGCTGCACGGCCTGAGGGTGGCCGCCGCCGCCGTGGTCATGCAGGCCGTGCTCGCCATGTGGCGCGGCCTGATCAAGGGCCCGGTCCAGGGCGGTATGGCCATCGGCGCCGCCGCCGGCCTGATCATCGCGCCAGGCCCGGTGGCCCAGGTGCTGGCCATTGCCGCCGGCGCCCTCATCGGCCGCGTCCTGCTGCGGGACGAGGCGCCGGTGGAGCCTTCCGCCACCCCCGAGCCGGCGCCGGGCGGGACCCGCCTGGCGATCGCCGCCCTGGTGGCCTTCGTGGTCCTGCTGGCCGGCCTGCCCCTCCTGGGCGCCGTCCTGAAAAGCCCGCTGCTGGACCTGGCCGGGGTGTTCTACCGGACCGGCGCCCTGGTGTTCGGTGGCGGCCATGTGGTGCTGCCCCTCCTGCAGGGTGAGGTGGTGGACCGGGGATGGCTCGACGCCGACACCTTCCTGGCCGGCTATGGCGCCATGCAGGCCCTGCCCGGCCCGCTGTTCAGCTTCGCGGGCTTCGTGGGCGCCGCCCAGTTCAAGGCCGCCGGCGGCTGGATCGGCGGGCTCACCGCCATCGTGGCGATCTTCCTGCCCAGTCTCCTCCTCATGCTGGGCGCCCTGCCCTTCTGGGACCGGCTGAAGTCGTCGGCCGCCGCAAGGGGGGCGGTGGCGGGCGCAGGCGCCGTGGTGGTGGGCCTGCTGGCGGCGACCCTGTGGACTCCCGTGCTCTCCGCCGCTGTCCAGCGGCCCGCCGACTGGGCCCTGGTGGCGGCGGCCTTCGTGTTCCTGGCGGTGGCGAGGCTGCCGCCCTGGCTGGTGGTGATCGGCTTCGCGGTCGCGACGGCCTTGTTTCTCAGGTAGCTGCGTCCTCCTGCGCCTGCCCTCTCCCTAGCCCTCTCGCTCTCCCTTTCGCTGCGCGGGGGAGAGGGGATCGTGGAACCCCGGAATACACAGAGCACGCAGAAAGAAGCCGGCGAGGCGGCGCGCGCCGGATCGTCCTGAACTTCTGTGTGCTCTATGTATTCCGGGGGTTCGTAAAAGACAGCGACGGCGGCGCGATCAGGCGGAGCTGTCGATATCGGGCTCGGTCTCGGCCTCGCCCCGCTCATCCCCCGGGGGATCGGGCAGGTTGCGCCAGTGCTGGGCGCCGTGGGGCGACAGGCCCAGGCGCAGGCAGGTGCGGGCGACGTGGTCGTCCAGGGGCTCGGCGCAGAAGTCGGTGCGCTCGCTGGCGGCCTGCAGCAGCGCATCCAGCTCTTCCTCGTAATCCTCGCGGGCGTCCTCGTCCTCGGCCTCGTCCCAGACGACGCGCAGGACCGCGGCGCGGACCTCGCCCACCCGGCGCGCCGCGGCGACGCCGCTGGTGGGCGGCTTGGCTTCCTGCGGCGCGGCCGTTTCCCTGGCCGCCTGGTCCTGCTCGCGCCGGAACCGGGCCTTGAGCGCGAGCGTCTGGCGCAGCGAGCGGGCGAAGCGCTGGTAGGTGCGGCCGAGCTCGGCGATCTCCGAGGCTTCCTCGGCGGCCATCAGCTTGGCATGCACATGCTCGGCCGCCGCCAGGTCGCGCGCGGCCAGGCGGGCCAGCATCTCCTCATCGCTGATGTCGGTGGGAACGGACATGGGCGGCAGGAAAACATGCCGATGCGTCAGAAGCGGACGTAGCGGAAGTCCAAAATTGACTCTCAGGCGCCCTTCGGCGGGTCCGCTCCTGGCCAGTTCGTGGATTTCGAGGCGAGTCGCATCTGGTTTGACAGCACCACTGCGGCCTATAGTTCCCTGGAGTTCGGTGGAGGATATGGCGATCGAAAAGGACAGGCTTTCCCCCGGGGGAATTGGTGACCCCGACGGCCGGGGCGGATCGTCCGATACGACGCCCAGTCGCGAGGCGCAGGCGCGATTCGCCCGCGGATTCCTGCTGGATCGTGAGGTCGAAGAGGCGGCCGACGCCGCCCGCGCGCGGGTCCTCGCCGAGATCGACAGACTGAACCTCGTCCCCCACGTGGCGGCGCTGGAACTCCATGGCTACACCATCCTCTCGCCCGAGGAGACGGGCGCGGCGGCTCTGCTGGAGCCGTTGATGGCCGCCATCCTGCGCATATGCGAGACGCGGATCGGGGTTCCGGTCGATGTGGTGACCGGCGACACCCACCGGCATTTCCATCTGCCCACGGGGCAGGTGCAGTGGGAGCCATCACTACTGCTCAAGGACCCTGTCTTCGAGCAGGCGTTGATGAACCCTCCCGCCCTCGCGCTGATCACCTACCTGCTGGGAGAGAGCTGCATCGTCAGCCACCTTTCGAGCATGGTGAAGGGACCAGGAGACGACTACCTGCCGCTGCACACCGACCAGAACCAGAGCGGCGCCATCCCGCCCGCGCCGCCCTATGCCCAGGTCGCCAATGCGACGTGGGCGCTGACTGATTACACCCGGGACAATGGCGGCATCTGCTTCGTGCCCGGCAGCCACCGATACTGCCGCCACCCGACCCATGCCGAAGCCACCGACCTCAGCCTGTTCCATCCGTTGGAGGTTCAGGCCGGATCGATCATCATTTGGCACGGAAACACGTGGCACGGCGCCTTTCCGCGCCGCAGTCCCGGCGTGCGCGTGAGCCTCGTCGCATATTTCTCCCGGGGGTATCTTCGCCCCAGCGAGGACTTGGGACCGTCGATCTCCCCCGAGGCGCTCGCGCGCAACCCGCCGCGTTTCGCCGTCCTCACCGGAGCGTCGAAGCGCTCGAGAGACTTCAACTCCCCGTTGATGCGCGCGAGCAGGGTCGGTCTTTTCGTCTGACGTGGGTCCGAAGGATCCCCGCCTTCGCGGAGAAGATCGCATCGTGCTCGACAATCAAAGGCGTGAAGCCTGATTCAGCGTTTCACGACGCGGACGGCCCCGGCCCCTATGAGCCCCCGGACGCCGGCCAGGAGCTGCTCGAACAGCCGGGGCGGGATGAAGCCGCAAGCCTCCTTGCCGTCCGGCGTGCGCCTGAGGTCGAACCCGGGCCGGCCGGTCTGGTTCACTTCATCGACGACGATCCGGGAGCGTCCGCTGTCGAGCCCCAGGTGCGCCTTCACCTTTGGCGGGATCTCAACGGCGTTCTGGCCTTCGCGGGGCGGCGAGTGGGCGAGCGTCATTAGGGCATAATTAACCGATTACTTTCACCCGCCATTTAGTCGGTACGTTTAATTCGCGGAACACCTGAACAAACCGGGTGGCTCAAGGAGAGACGTTCGTGACCGAATACGTTTTCGATTTTTACTCGTTTGACTTCTTCAAGTCTTCTGATGTTGCAGATGTCTCAACGGCGGCCGCCGTCGGTACGGGCGCCGACGTCCTGACGAGTTCAGATACGCCAAACGCGATCGGCCTCGAAGCCGGCGGCGCGGCGCCCGATCTTGTCGACGCCAGCGTGACCTCGACGGACCCGACGAGTTCGGCGACCGCCGACCCGGGGAGCGATCTGGTCGAGAGCAGTGGGGCCGCAGACGATTCGGCCAGCACGGCCGGGGCCATAGCCGAACTGGTGGAGCGCGTGCTCTGCATGAACAGCATGCATGGCGATCTCTCCGATGGGGCCGCCTCCGGGGCCGACTCCGGAGCCGCCATCGCCGTGGAGGACTTCAGCCTCTTCGGGGACGCCGCCACCGTGGAGGACTTCAGCCTCTTCGAGGTCAACATCTTCTTCTGACGCAGCGGGCCCGCGCCCGGACCCTGCGTCCAAAGGAACTGAGGTGACAGGCGCTCGTGTCCCTGCAGTCGGATGTCCCTTTCCGACAGATCAGGACCGAACGCGCCCGACCTGGTCCCCTCAGGCCGCCCGCCCCCGCCCGCAGCGCAGCAGGTAGGGCGCGGCGAGGTAGGCGATCAGGCCTATGGCGCACATCAGGATGAGGGTCCCGAGGCCTGGACGGCGATGGTTGGCTTGATCAGACATGTCCGCCTCCTGGTGCAGGGTGTACGGACACCACCAGGCTCCACCCTGGCTGATCCGGGGCTGAGGGCCGGTGTCAGGCGCCGTTCATGGGCCGGGCGGGCGGCGGTCCTGGGAAGGCGGGAACGTGACGCTCGCGGAGATTGACTCGACGGCGTCCGGCGCCGGATGAGTTGCGGGGCGGTCATCCCGCCGACCGTCTCGGCAACGCTCCGGAGCTCCAGGCCATGCTGCAGGACAAGCGCATCCTCGTCACCGGGGTCACCGGCAAGGCCGTGCTGCCCATCGCCGCGGCCCTGGCGCGCGACAACGAGGTGTGGGGCCAGGGGCGCTTCCTGGAGCCGGCCAGCCGGACCCTGGTGGAGTCGCTGGGGATCCGGCCCTGCGTCGCGGACCTGGCGACGGGCGACCTCAGCGACCTGCCGGGCAAGGTCGACTACCTGCTGCACTTCGCCTGGTGGCGCGGGCTGGCCGAGGAGCTGGACGCCGCGATGCGGGTCAATGTGGATGGCGGCGGCCTGATGCTGCACCACTGCCGCGACGCCAAGGCGGCGCTCGTCGTCTCGTCGCTGGCCATCTATTCGCCCGCGGCGGACCCGTGGCATCCGTTCAAGGAGACCGACCCCGTATCGGCCGACCCCATGCTGTCGGCGGCGACCAGCGGGGCCTGCAAGCTGGGCCTC
>CANJKG010000112.1 GCA_947474775.1 Caulobacteraceae bacterium
GGCCATCAAGGCGGCCGCCGCCACGGGCAAGATCGGCGATGGCAAGTTCTTCGTCCTCACCGTGGATGACGCAGTCCGTCTCCGGACCGGCGAAACCGGCGCCGCGGCGCTGTAGCGATCAGGATCGGGACAAGGGGATTTACCGAATGACCTTCAACCTCACGAAACGGTTGGTCGGGCTCGCGCTCGCCGCCACCATGATCGGGGCGCCGCTCGCCAGCGCCGCCCTGGCCCAGGAAGCGCCCGCGGCGGCGCCCGCTGCGGCGGAAGCCGCCGCTGCGCCGGCTCCGGAAACCGCCGCTCCTGCCGCCGAGGCCGCCGCGCCCGCGGCCGCCGAAGCCGCTCCGGCGGCGCCCGAACCCGCCGCCGCGGCGACGCCGGTTCCGGACAAGGGCGACAACGCCTGGATGATGGTCTCTGCAGTGCTCGTGCTGCTGATGATCGTCCCGGGCCTGGCGCTCTTCTACGGCGGCCTCGTGCGCCAGAAGAACATGCTGTCCATGTTGATGCAGACCTCGACCGTCTGCGTCATCGGCATGATCGCCTGGGTGCTGTGGGGCTACTCGCTGGCCTTCACCGACGGCGGGTCGCATGACACCTTCCTAGGCGGAACCACCCGGCTGTTCCTGAAGGACGTGACGCCTGCAAGCATCGTGGCGACCTTCTCCACTGGCGTGTACATCCCCGAGCTGACCTTCATCGGCTTCCAGATGACCTTCGCCGCCATCACCGCCTGCCTGGTGCTGGGCGGGGTCGCCGAGCGGATGAAGTTCTCCGCCGTCGTGGTCTTCGCGGTCCTGTGGCCGCTGCTGTCCTACTACCCCATGGCCCACATGGTCTGGTGGTGGCCGGGGCCCGACGCCATCGCCAACGCGCCCACCGATCCGGTCAAGTCCGGCCTGCTCTGGGGCTGGGGCGCCCTCGACTTCGCGGGCGGCACCGTGGTCCACATCAACGCCGGCGTCGCCGCCCTCATGGGCTGCCTGATCCTCGGACCCCGCAAGGGCTATCGTTCGGAAGCCATGCCTCCGCACTCCCTGACCCTGACCCTGGTGGGCGCCGGCCTGCTGTGGGTGGGCTGGTTCGGGTTCAACGCCGGGTCCAACCTGGAGTCCAACGGCTACGCCTCGCTGGCGCTGGTCAACACCTTCGTGGCCACCGCCGCCGCCGGCGCTTCCTGGGCCGCGACGGAATGGGTCACGCGCAAGAAGGCCTCGCTGCTGGGCATGGCCTCGGGTCTGGTGGCCGGTCTGGTCGCCGTGACGCCCGCCGCCGGCTTCGCCGGTCCGATGGGCGCGCTGATCCTCGGCCTGATCGTCAGCCCGATCTGCATCATCTTCTGCTCGCTCGTTAAGAACGCGCTGAAGTACGACGACAGCCTGGACGCCTTCGGCATCCACGCCATCGGCGGGATCGTGGGTGCTCTGGCCACCGGCATCCTGGTGGCGGCCGAACTCGGCGGCGCCGGCATCGTGGACTACACGACCTGCGCCGCGGACGGGGACATCTCCACCTGCGACGCCCTGGCCAGCTACACCATGGCGGCCCAGTTCATCACCCAGCTCAAGGCTGTGGCGGTGGCTGTCGTGTGGTCGGCCGTGGCCAGCTCCATTGTCTTCCTCATCATCAAGTACACGCTTGGCCTCAAGGTCAGCGCGGACACCGAGGAAGAGGGCCTGGACATCGTCGAACACGGCGAACGCGCCTATCACCCCTAGTCGGGGCGGCGTCGATACGACGCGGAACGGGGGTCCTTCGGGGCCCCCGTATTCGTTTGGCTAGACCCTGAAGAGTTCAGATCGAACCGATCTGAACTCTTCAGGGTCTACACTTTGAATTTAGGTCAGGATTCACGCTTCAGATGATTCTGTTGAAGCGATCCTGGTCTAGTGATCCTCGGGCCAGGGACCACCCAGCTGGCAGCGCTTGACCCACCAATGGGGCGCCATGGCCTCCAGGCGTTCGGCCAGGGACTCGGCCTCGATGTCGCTGGAGCAGAGGGCGAAGCAGGTTCCGCCCGACCCCGACACACGGGCCAGCAGGGTCTCCGGCTCGTCGGCCAGGGTGTCGAGCACGGTCCCGACCGCGGGCGCGGTCTCTATGGCGGCGGCCTGCAGGTCGTTGCGCAGGCCGCTCAGCCAGGCCGCCATCTCCGCCGCGCTTTCGAAGTCGTCGGGGCAGGCCGGCGGCGCCACGTTCCCGAAGCGGCCAGCCCGGTCGAAAGCCGCATAGACCGCCGCCGTCGCGACGCCGACGCCCGGATTGACCAGCACCGCATCCAGCAGCGGCAGCCGGGGCGCCGGCGTGAGCCGCTCTCCCCTGCCCTGCGCGATCACCGGCCGACCCCATAGACAGGCCGGCCCGTCGGCGCCCAGCCGCGCGGCGATGGCCTCCAGGCGCTCGTCGCTGATGTCCTGCCGCAGCTCGGCGCGCAGCAGCCGAAGCGCGGCGCCCGCGTCACTGGAGCCGCCGCCCAGGCCGGACGCCACGGGCAGGTGCTTCTCCAGGGCCAGGCCAACGACCGCCGCGGGGCCGCGCAGCTCCGCCATCAAGGCGGCGCAGGCCCGCTCCACCAGGTTGTCGGTCTCGTTCGCCAACGCCGCGCCGAAGGGTCCGTGAATCCTCAGCCCGTGGCCTTCCAGGGCGTGGGTGGAGAGCCGGTCGCCCACGTCGGCGAACGCCATCAGGCTGCAGAGCGGGTGATAGCCGTCGTCGCCCGGCGCGCCCACGTGCAGGAACAGATTGACCTTGGCCGGCGCGAAGGCGGCCCGTCCCATCGCCGTCAGCGCCCGAGCACGTTCGCGGCCGACTTGGTGGGATCGGTGGCGGCCGCGATCTTCGCCTCCACGGCCACCTTGATCTTCTCGTCGGGCTGCAGGGTGAGTACGCGGCGCCACTGGAACAGGGCTTCGTCCTGACGTCCCACCTTCCAGTAGGCGTCGCCGAGATGGTCGTTGATCTCCGGATCGCCGGCGGTCAGCTCCACGGCCTGCTCCAGGGTTTTCACCGCCGCCTTGTAGTCGCCCAGCCGGTAATGGGCCCAGCCCAGGGAATCCACCATCGCCCCCGAGCGGGGATTGGCCGCCACGGCCTTCTCCACCATGGCCATCGCTTCGCCGAGCCGCTCGCCGCGATTGATCCAGGTATAGCCCAGGTAGTTGAGCAACTCCGGCTCGTCGGGGCGCAGCTTCAAGGCCTCTATGAAGTCGGGCTCGGCCTCGCTCCAACGGTCCAGGCGCTCCCGGGCGATGCCGCGTGCATAGAACAGCCGCCAGTCGGCCGTCTTCGACTCCTTGATCAGCCCGGTCAGGATGTCGGCGGACTCCGCGTACTGCTCGTTGCTACGCAGCAGGTCGGCGAGGGTGAGCCGCGCCGCGGAGGAGCCCGTGGCCGCCGCCGTCCGCGCCACCCTGATCGCCGTCTTGGGGTCGTCCTCGCCCTGGTAGCTCCACGCGAGCTTGGCCTGGGCGGCGCTGTAGTCGGGCGAGCGCGGCTTGACCTTGCCGTAGGCGGCGCGCGCCGCATCGGCGTCGCCCGCGCCCTGCATCAGGTCGCCCACCAGCAGCCAGGCCTCGTCGAGCTCGGGGTTCAGCCGCAGGGCCAGCCGCAGATAGGCCAAGGCGATCTGGTTCTGCCGCTGGGAAACCATGATGGCGGCCGGCGAGATCAGGGCCATCCCCGCGCCCTCGCGCAGCGTCGGGGGCGGCGGCGGGGCCTTGCCTGACTTGGCCCGGGCCAGCGCCGCCTGCAGCTGTGGGCTCGCGGGTTCGCGGGCCAGGGCCTCCATATAGAGGGTCACGGCGTCCGCCTTGCGCCCGCGACGCTCCAGGAACCCGCCGTAGCCCAGAACGACCATCTCGCCAGCCGACTGCCCGCTGGCCACCGTCTTGAAGTTGGTCTCCGCCTCGTCGAAGCGGCCGGTCCGCTCATAGAGATAGGCCTGACCGATCAGGCCGAAATAGGCGATGAGGCGATCTCCGCCGGATGCCGGGCGGACCACCGAGCCGTCGATGTCTCCCGCCTCTGCGGAGACCCAGGGCGCCAGCATGGCCGCGGCCGGCCGATGCGGAAACCCAATGTCCTCGTCGGTGAGCTGCTGGCGGGCCAGCTTGGCCTTCCCCTGGGCGAGGTTCTCCACCGCGACCACCAGGTGGCCGAGCCGCTTGGCCGAAATGGCCACGTCGTCGCCGGTGGGCGCCACGGCGGCGGCCTGGGTGATATCCCCGGACAGCAGGGCGGCCATGAAGGCGCGCTCGGAAATCGCCGGCTCGTCGCCGGAGAGCACCCGGGCCTCGTCGAACATCCTGGCCGCCTCGTCGCTGCGGCCGTCCCGTAGCGCGCCCTCGCCGGCCATGAACTTGCCGTAGGGGGTCAGGCCCGCGCTGGCAAGATTCTCGCCAGATGCGGCGTTGTCGGCGGGCCCCGTCGCGCACGCGCCCAGCAACAGAAGGGGCGCGGCGAGGATCAAGACATGACGGCGCATCGGCGGCACTCTCCGCGCTTGGGTGGTACCCTGCAAGCGCCCGTCTACATATTGGGGTAGTTTGGGCCGCCGCCACCCTCGGGCGTCGTCCACACGATATTTTGCGACGGATCCTTGATGTCGCACGTCTTGCAGTGGACGCAGTTCTGGAAGTTGATCTGGAAGCGCGGGTTGGCGTTGTTCTCGTCGTAGAGCACCTCGTAGACGCCGGCCGGGCAGTAGAGCCGCGCCGGCTCGCCGTACTTGGTCAGGTTCACCGAGATCGGGACCGTGGGGTCCTTGAGCTTCAGGTGGGCCGGCTGGTCCTCGTCGTGGTTGGTGGAGGCCAGGAACACCGAGGACAGCTTGTCGAAGCTGTAGACCCCGTCCGGCTTCGGATAGACGATCGGCTTGTAGTCCTTCGCCAGCCCCGTGGAGGCGGCGTCCGTCTTGGTGTGGCGCAGGGTCCCCAGGAAGGAGAAGCCGCCCAGGAGGTTGGTGCAGGTCATGTCGGCGATGCCGGCCGCCCCGCCCAGGAAGGTGCCCAGCTTGGAAAGCAGCGGCTTGGCGTTGCGTACCAGGTTCAGTTCCTTGCGCACCCAGGACTTCTGGTAGGCCTCTTCGTACTCAATCAGCTCGTCGCCCGAGCGGCCGGCCTGGATCGCCTCGAAGGCGGCCTCGGCGGCCATCATGCCGCTCTTGATGGCGTTGTGGCTGCCCTTGATGCGCGGCACGTTCACGAAGCCCGCGCTGTCGCCCACCAGCACCCCGCCTGGGAAATGGAGCTTTGGCACCGACTGCAGCCCGCCCTCGATGATGGCCCGCGCGCCGTAGGCGATGCGCTTGCCGCCCTCCAGGTGCTTCTTCATGTCCGGATGCTGTTTCAGCCGCTGGAACTCGTCGAAGGGCGAAAGCCAGGGGTTCTTGTAGTTCAGGTGCACCACCATGCCCACGGCCACATAGTTGTCGCCGAAGTGGTAGAGGAAGCTGCCGCCGCCGGTCTTGTCGTCCAGGGGCCAGCCCACCGTGTGCTGCACCAGGCCAGGGGTGAACACCTCGTCTGGGACCTGCCACAGCTCCTTGATGCCGATGCCGTACTTCTGGGGATCGCAGTTGTCGTTCAGGCCGAAACGAGCCTGCAGTTGCTTGGCCAGCGAGCCCCGCACGCCCTCGCCGATGAACACGTACTTGCCGTGCAGCTCGATGCCCGGCTGGTAGTCGGGCTTGCGCTCGCCGTTCTTGTCGACGCCGAACACCCCGGCCACGACGCCCTTCACCGCGCCGTCATCGCGGAAAACGACGTCGGATGCGGCCATGCCTGGATAGACCTCGACGCCCAGAGCCTCGGCCTGCTGGCCCAGCCAGCGCGCCAGGTTGCCCAGGGAGGCGATATAGTTGCCGGCGTTGTGCATGAAGCCGGGCATCGGCCACATGGGGATGTCCAGGGAGCCCTGCGGGCCCAGCATCACGAATTTGTCGATGGTGACCGGGGTCTCCAGGGGGGCGCCCATGGCCTTCCAGTCGGGGAACAGCTCGGCCAGGCCGATTGGGTCGATCACCGCGCCCGACAGGATATGGGCCCCGACCTCCGAGCCCTTCTCCAGGACCGCCACCGAGATCTCGGCGCCCTTGGCCTCGGCCAGCTGCTTGAGACGGATCGCGGACGCCAGTCCGGCAGGGCCCGCGCCGACGATGACGACGTCGTACTCCATGGCTTCGCGTTCGACGTCTTCGCTCATGGCCCCGTTGCTCCTTAGGTCGGCGCGGAAAAGCCCCTCGACTCCGCCGCACCGTTGATAGTTCGTGGGTCTTATCGGAATGTGAGGCGGCGCCGGTCAAGCGACAACCGCCGCCACAAGGATTCCAGACCACCATGACCACGCCTTCGGGTACGTCCGCCGATCGCGTCACAGAGAGCCTGCTGGCCTTCTGGGCCGAGGCCGGCGTGGACGCCATGCTGCTCGAGGAGCCGGTGGATCGAATTGCCGCCGGCCGCATCGCCCCGCCACAGCCGGCGCGTCCCGTGGCGGCGGCGCCCCCCGCCCGGCCCGGCCCCGCCCGCGCATCGGGCCCCGACGTCTCCGCCGCTGTCGCCCAGGCGCAGGCGGCCGCCGCGGCCGCCCAGGACCTGGACGCGCTGGCCGCCGCCATCGCCGCCTTCGAGGGCTGCCCGCTGCGCTACGAGGGGGCGGCGCGCCAGGCGGTGTTCTATCGTGGCCGGGCGGACGCGGAGCTGATGGTGGTGGGCGAAGGCCCCGGCGCAGAGGAGGACGTCCAGGGCGCGCCCTTCGTGGGCCGGGCCGGCAAGCTACTTGACCGGATGCTGGCCGCCGCGGGTCTCGGCGAGCGAGTATTCATCACCAACACCGTCTTCTGGCGGCCTCCAGGCAACCGCACGCCGACGCCTGCCGAGCAGGCGGTCTGCGCGCCTTTCGTGGAGCGGGCGATCGCGCTGGTGAAGCCGCAGATGCTGCTGCTGGTGGGCGGCGCCTCGGCCAAGGCGATGCTGAAGAAGGACGAGGGCATCCTCTCCATGCGGGGCCGCTGGTTCGAGTGGCGCCCGGCCGACGCCAAGGTGGAGCTTCCCGCCATGCCCACGCTGCATCCGGCCTTCCTGCTGCGCCAGCCTGCGGCGAAGAAGCGCGCCTGGGCAGACCTGATGACCGTCACGGAAAGGCTTGATCGGCCGGCCCGCCCCGCCTAGCCTGCCCGCTTCATCGGAAAGGGTCGTACCGGGTTCGCGCAAGACGGACAGGTGCGAAAATCAGACGGCATGACGCTCAAAAAGCGCCTATGGACCGCCGTGTCCGCATTTGTCTTTGGATCAGCGATGGCGCTATCGGCCGCCGCTGAGGGCCCGCGGCCACTCTCCGACTCCGACGCCCGGCGCTACGCCGCCGCCTTCGAGGCCTCCGACCGGGGCGACTTCATCGACGCCCAGATGAAGACCAGCGAACTTCGCGACAAGTCGCTGCTGGGCTACCTCTCCTTCCGCCAGCTGATGCATCCCAGCGCCCACGTGGCCAGCTTCGAGGAGCTGTCGGGTTGGCTGGCCAAATTCCGCGACCTTCCCTTGGCCGAGCGGATCTTCAGCCTCGCCGCCCGCCGCAAACCGGCCGAGGCCGCCCCGCCGCCGGCGCCCACGGTGCGCCTGGCGGTGGCCTCGACGCCGAAGGCCCCCGTCAGGCCGATCTCCAAAACCGGCCGCGCCGCGCGCGAGGCCTTCTATTCCGGCGACGCGCGGCGGGCGCTGAAGCTGGCCCAGATCGCCGGCGAACGCTGGATCGCCGGCCTGTCAGCCTACCGGCTGGGCGATTTCGCCGGCGCCCGGACATCCTTCGTCCAGGTGGCCCAGGACGACACCGAGGACCGCTGGCTGCGCTCCGGCGCAGCTTACTGGGCCGCCCGCTCGGCCATAGCCCTGGGCGACCCCATGGGCGCCACGGCCTCCCTGCGCCAGGCCGCCGCCTATTCCGAGACCTTCTACGGCATGATCGCCGACCGGCAGGTGCGGATGCAGACCGCCCAGGCCGCCCCCGCCGTCAGGCCGGCGGCCTGGTCCGGCTCCAGCCCGGGGATCGTCCGCCTGGTGGCCGGAGACGCGCGGGCCCACCGCGCCGCCGCCCTGGCCCAGCTCGGCCGTACGGAGGACGCCCGTCGCGAGGCCGCCGCCGGCCTCTCGCAGGCCCGCACGGCGGCCGAGCGCGAGAGCTGGACGGCGATGCTGGAGTCCCTCGGCGGCGCCCTCCTCGCCCCTTTCGGCGAGGCGGACTATCCGACGCCTGCGCTTGAGCCGCGCGCCGGCTTCACAATCGACAAGGCCCTGGTCTACGCCATCGTCCGCCAGGAGAGCCGCTTCGACCCGCTGGCGGTTTCCTCGGCCGGAGCCATCGGCCTGATGCAGTTGATGCCCGGCACCGCGGTGATCGCCGCCGGCGACGACAAGCTGAAGACCGACACCACCCCGCTGTTCGATCCGGCCTTCAACCTGCAGGTCGGCCAGAACTACGTCAGCTGGCTGATGGAGCGCGGCGTAGGCTACGACATCCTGCGCACCGTGGCGGCCTACAACGGCGGCCCGGGCACCCTGCTCAAGACCGCCCAGATGCTGGGCGAGGAAGCCGACTCGCTGCTGATCATCGAGTGCCTGCCGGCCCAGGAGACCCGCAACTACGTCGAGAAGGTCATGGCCGGCTACTGGGCCTACAAGCGCCAGTGGGGCGAGGATGCCCGCACCCTGGACGCGATCGCCTCGGGCGCCCGGTTCGTCGACGCGCGCCTCGACCTACCCGAGACGGGCAAGGGGCCGACGCAGGCCCTTGCGCAACGCCTTCAATTCGGAATGCGCTAGGCCCGCCAGCCGCGACCGCTCCGTCAGCACGCCGAACGGCGCCGGCCGCAGCGCGCTGAACAGGCCGCCTCCCTCCTCGCCCGCCAGCACCGCATCCTGGCCGCCGCGCGCCAGGTGGTCCTTCAGGATCGCGATCCAGCCGTCCTTGAGCCGAAGTCCCGCCGGCAGGACCAATACCCGCTCATGACGCGCCGCCTTCGCGGCGGCGCCGAGGTCTCCAAACACCGCCTCCGCGCCGGTCTCCTCGCAGACCGCCTCGATCATCGGTGAGGCCGCTGGCGCGGCGATCACCACGTCGCGCACCACCCCGTCCATGGCCGCGGGCGTGAGCGCCAGCAGAAGGGCGGGCAGCGCCTGTTGGTCCGAATGCGCGTCGACGATCACCGAAAGCATGGCTGCAAGAGCGCTGCACCTGGCGCCGCCGTCAATATAGTTCTTGTTTTGTTCTTATTACCGTGATTGGGTCCGGGCATGTCCGCCTTCACCCAGCAAGTCCGCGGCCGCGGCGCGCGCTCCAACACCTCCGGCCGCTTCGAAAGCGAGGCGCGCGAGGCGTTCGACGACGGCTGGACGCCGGACGATGTCGAGCCGGTCCAGCTCACCACCACCGTCTCGCCCGAGAAGGCGAAGGTGATCATCAGCCGCAACGACAGCCCAGACATCGGATTCTCGGCCTCGATCAATCCCTACCGGGGCTGCGAGCACGGCTGCATCTACTGCTACGCGCGGCCCGCTCACGCCTACATGGGCCTCTCCCCCGGCCTCGATTTCGAATCCAAGCTTTTCTTCAAACCTGAGGCCGCCCGCCTGCTGGAGGGCGAGCTCTCCAGGCCGCGCTACGTCCCCGAAGTGATCCACATCGGGGGCAACACCGACCCCTACCAGCCGCAGGAGCGCCGCCTGCGGGTGACCCGCCAGGTGATCGAGGTGCTGGGGCGCTTCAACCACCCGTTCTCGGTGATCACCAAGTCGGCGCTGATCCTGCGCGACCTCGACCTGCTGGCGCCCTTGGCCGAGAAGAACCTGGTGCGGGTGGCGATCTCCATCACCAGTCTGGACCGCAAGCTCGCCCGCTCCATGGAGCCCCGTGCCGCCACGCCCGAGAAGCGGTTGGACGCCGTGCGCCGCCTGTCCGACGCGGGCGTCCCCGTCCTGGTGATGTTCGCGCCGGCCATCCCCGGCCTCAACGACCACGAGATGGAGGCCGTGCTCGAGCGCTCAGCCCAGGCCGGGGCCAAGGGCGCGGGCTATGTGGCGCTGCGCCTGCCGCTGGAGATCAAGGACCTGTTCGAGACTTGGCTGGCCAGCGACCATCCCGACCGCGCCGGCCGGGTCATGTCCCTGGTCCGCCAGATGCGCGGCGGCAAGGCCTATGACAGCCAATGGGGCCGGCGGATGAAGGGCCAGGGCCCGATCGCCGACCTGATGTCTCAGCGTTTCGAGGCCGCCAGGCGTCGCTACGGCCTCTCGATGCGCTTCGGTGGCCTGGACCTGACCCGCTTCCAGGTCCCCCCCAAGACGGGCGACCAGATCGACCTTTTTTCTTCAGAACCTCCCCC
>CANJKG010000113.1 GCA_947474775.1 Caulobacteraceae bacterium
AAGGCTCGGGCGGAGGAGGCGGGCGTCGCGTCCAAACTGATCGCTACGGTCTCGGATCTCGAGCAGATCGCCAACGATGACAACGCCGATACCGCAGCGCTCAAGGGCTGGCGGCTGGAGGCATTCGGGGAAGATGCGCTCAGGCTAAAGCGCGGAGAGCTGGCCCTGGTGCTTGACGGCGCGCGGGTGCGGGTGGTGGAAGTCCGCCGTGCGCCCAAGGCCGCTACAGGTTGACACAAGCCCTTCACAAAGCCGGGGGATAAGTCTCCGGCGTTGAACGGTAAGAAAACTCTGGCTTGATCCCCCGCCTATCCACCCGTTTTCCACCCGACATCCCACCAGATATCCCCAGGACCGCCGCACCGTCCGCTTGCGTGTAAGTCGGCGTCGGGCGAAGTTTCCCTCGCCGAGAGGAATTGCGGCGCGGCGGATCGGGCGACCGGGAAGCAGGCGGGCAGTCGGTTCCTGGATCTGGCGGAGACGGGGCGACCCTGATCCATCCCAATTCAGGGGCGGCGAGGCGGTTGAGACGAGCGGGGCGACCCGCGCGAGGATGCCGGCCCTCGACTTGGAGCTCAGGTCCCCCAACGGATCTGAAAGTGGGCGGCGAACCGGGCGACCGGGTCGTCGCCCTCTTGCTATGGGGGTCGTGTTCGGGGGTCGGTAAAAGACGATGGCCGACGCGCTTCGGGTGGCGGTGACCGGCGGATCCGGCAAAATCGGCCGTCAGGCGGTCGCGGCCTTGAGATCTGCGGGACACCGCGTCGCGAACTTCGATCTCCAGCCGTCACCGGACGGGCCTCGCACCACTATCGCGGATTTCACCGATTTCGGACAGGCGATGGGCGCGCTATCCGGTGTGGACACCATCGGCCAGGCTTTCGACGCGGTGCTTCACCTGGCCGGTATCCCGGCGCCCGGGCTGGCCGCCGACCACCGAGTATTCGAAGTCAACACGATCTCTACCTACAACGTCTTCTCGGCCTGCCAGCGCCTGGGGATCAAGCGCATCGTATGGGCCTCCAGCGAGACCCTGCTGGGCCTGCCTCTCGACCTGCTGCCGGCCTTCGCTCCCCTGGACGAGAGCGTGACTCTTCCGCAGTGGTCCTATTCGCTGACCAAACAGCTGGGCGAGGTGATGGCGGAGGCCTTCATCCGCTGGGCTCCAGGCATGTCGATCACCTCGCTGCGGTTCTCAAACGTTTTCCTGCCGGAGGGGTACGCCGGGCTCGCGGCCGCCCGAACGCGGCCGGAAGCACGCAAATTCAACCTGTGGGGCTATGTTGATGCCCGCGACTGCGGCGAGGCATGTCGGCTGGCTGTCGAAACAGCTTTGCCGGGGCATGAGGCGATGATTATCGCAGCGGCCGACACGGTCATGGATATTCCGTCCGCCGAGCTGATGGCGCGGTTCTTCCCAAATGTCTTGATCCGAGGAAGGCTGGAGGCCTTTCAGTCACTTCTCTCGACCGAGAAGGCGACGCGGCTGATTGGCTACCAGCCCCGTTATAGTTGGCGGGATCAGGTCTAACCCAGTTCCAACTTCAGCTTCAGCGATGAGGCCAGGGTCTGGGCGCGTTTGGCGGTCTGTTCCCCCAGCAGCATGTCCTCCCATCCTCGCGCCGCGCGGAGCATCAGGCGGTCGCCCTGAAAGGTGATGGCTGACTTCTCCAAAAGGTGGGCGTTGCGGCCGGAGACGTCGCAGCCCAGGCGAATGGCCGCCCCGAGGGCCCGCGCCCTTTGACGACGCTCCGCGCTCAGCACCCGGCCGATGGCTCCCGCCTCAGGCGTGGTGGGCGCGGCGCTGTGTCGGGAGAAGGCGACGCTGGCCAGGAAGGCTCGCTCTGGATGGTTCATGCCGGCGATGGGCGCGCGCAGGACCTGGTCGAACGCGATGTCCGCCCTGTGGTCGGGGTGGAGGCGCGCGCCGAGGTCGGCCAGGCGGCAGGCCGCGGCGATGAGGGTCCCGTCGCGGGCGCCGAAGAGGGGCGTGAGAGTCTCGAACGCCGGGCCCAGCCAGGCCTCCAGCGCGCCGCCAAGTTCCTGGGAGATGCCGCGCGAGGCGGTCAATGCCTCGCAGCCTTCGATGAGTGGATCGCGGCGACGGACCTCCGGGTCCAGGCCCTCGAACAGCATGCCCTCACGCAGGCCATAGGCGGAGATCACCACGCGCTCGACGCCCAGGCGCTCGATGACCTGGTCCAGGACGATGGCCGAATAGGGCAGCGTCTCGAACCGCTTGCGAGACAGCCCCTCGATACGTTCCAGCGACGACTTGGACTGGCGGGCCACGAAGCGCGCGAGGTCGATCGCGTCGGAGCGGCCGATCTCGTACTGGTGGGCGATCCGCAACGGATAGTCGGCGAGTTGCATGTGCAGGAGGGCCAGGTTGCGCCAGGCCCCGCCCACCGCGTGGAAGTGGGCCGAGGTGAACCGGTTGGCCACCGGGGCGAGGGCGGCGTCCACGACCCGACGCGTGCGGTCCATGTCCAGCGGGCGTGGCGCGCCCAGCGCGAAGGGGCCCAGGGGCAGGGTGACCCCGTCGGCAGGGCCGACCCCGTTCAGCTGCACCAGTTCAAGGCTTGAGCCACCCAGGTCACCCACCACGCCCTCGGCGTCGGGCTGGCCGGCGAGCACGCCCAGCGCGGCATAGCGAGCCTCCTCCTCACCGGTGAGGACGCGGATCTCAAGGCCGGTGGTTTCTCGCACGCGCTTCAGGAACGCGGGGCCATCGGCGGCCTCGCGGACGGCGGCGGTGGCCGCGGTGGTGACATCCTCCGCCTTCCAGCCGTCGAGCAGGGCGCGGAAGCGACGCAGGGCGGTGAGCGCGACTTGGACCCCTTCGGGCGACAGCCGCCCGGTAGCCGGCAGATCCTGGCCCAGGCCCGCCAGCGCCTTCTCGTTGAAGACAGTCCAGATGGCGCGGCCGTCGAGCCGGTAGATGACCAAGCGGACGGAATTGGATCCGACGTCGATGACCGCCGCCTGGCGGCTTTCCGGCTTATCCGCGCGAGGCCACATGATCGATCGCGCGCGGCATGTCCCTTACCTTCTGCCCTCGTCCCGAGAGGCTCGGATTGGTCATGAAATACTCGTGCGCGGAAAAGGCGCTCGGATGGTCCCAGGACGGATCGCGGGTGTAGCGCCCCGCGGCGTCCAAGGTCCAGCTTTGCGCTTCGTCTTTCAGGTTTGCGAGCATGATCTGCTGTAGAACCTGCTGATGCACCGTCGGGTTCTCGATGGGCGTCAGACATTCCACCCGGCGGTCGAGATTGCGCGGCATCCAGTCGGCGGAAGACATGTACACCCTGGCTTCGGCCGACGGCATCGGCGCCCCATTGGCGAAGGCCACGATGCGGGCATGCTCCAGGTAGCGGCCGACGATGCTCTTCACTCGGATGTTTTCGGAGAGACCCGGAATGTTGGGGCGCAAGCAGCAGATGCCTCGCACCACCAGGTCGATGGACACGCCCGCCTGGCTGGCGGCGTAGAGGGCGTCGATGATCTCCGGATCGACGATGGAGTTGAGCTTGGCCCAGATTGCGGCGGGCTTGCCGGCGCGGGCGTTCTCCGCTTCGAGGCCGATCAGTCGCACCAGGTCGCGCTTCATGGTGATCGGCGAGAAGGAGAGCTTCTGCATCCCCTGGGGCCGGGCGTAGCCGGTGATGTAGTTGAACAGCTTGGCCGAATCCTGGGCCAGCGCCGGGTCCGTCGTGAACAGGGACAGATCGGTGTATATGCGCGCGGTGATCGGGTGGTAGTTGCCGGTGCCGAAGTGGCAGTAGGTGCGAAGCGCGTCACCCTCCTTGCGGACCACCATCGAGAGCTTGGCGTGGGTCTTGTACTCCACGAAGCCGAAAACGACGTGGACGCCGGCGCGTTCCAGGTCGCGGGCCCATTTCAGGTTGTTGGCCTCGTCGAAACGGGCCTTGATCTCGATCAGGGCGGTGACGTTCTTGCCGTTGTCGGCCGCCTCGATCAGGGCGGCGATGATCGGGCTGTCCTTGGAGGTGCGATAGAGGGTCTGCTTGATCGCCACCACATTGGGGTCGCGGGCGGCCTGGCGCAGGAACTGCACCACGACGTCGAAGCTCTCGAAGGGGTGGTGGACCAGGATGTCCTTCTCACGGATGGCGGCGAAGCAGTCGCCCCCGTGGTCGCGGATGCGTTCCGGGAAGCGCGGCTCGAAGGGCTTGAACTTCAGCTCCGCTCGGTCGGGCGGGATGAGCTGGGACAGTTCGTCCAGGCCCAGCAGGCCGTCGATCAGAATGATGTCCTGCGGGTTGGCGTCGAGGTTCTCGCAGATGAAGCCGCGCAGCTCCTCGGGCATATTGGCCTCAAGTTCCACGCGCACGACCGAGCCCATCCGGCGCTGCTTCAGCGCGGCCTCGAACTCACGGACCAGATCCTCCGCCTCCTCCTCGATTTCCACGTCAGAGTCGCGGATCAGGCGGAAGACCCCCTGGCTGACGATCGCGCAGCCTGGGAACAGGTGATCGAGGAACAGGCTGACGAAGCCTTCCAATGATACGAAACGGCGGTCGGCCCGCTTTCGGCGTCCGCCGCGCGGCGCCAGCAACTCCCAGAAACGCGCAACCTGCGCCGGAAGCGGAGCCAGGGCGTAGAGCAGGCGTCCGTCCGGCCGCCGGAGCTTCAGCACCAGGGAGAAGGCGAGGTTGGGGATGAACGGGAACGGGTGGGCCGGATCGATGGCCAGCGGCGTCAGCACCGGAAACAGCTGGGAAATGAACGTCTCGTTCAGGGCGGCCCTCTCGGTGGGTGTGACGTCGGCGGCGGCGACCAATTGCAGGCCTTGGCCTGCGAGCGCGCCGCACAGTTCGCCCCAACGGGTTTGCTGGTCGGCCATCAGGTCGGCGGCCTCGGCGTTGACGCGGCTCAGCTGCTCCTCGGGCGTCAGGCCGTCCTGGCTGACCACACGTACGCCCTCGCGGACCTGCGCCTTCAGGCCAGCCACCCTGACCATATAGAATTCGTCCAGGTTGTTGGCCGAGATGGCCAGGAAGCGCAGTTGCTCCAGCAGGGGGTGGCGCGGGTTCTTGCTTTCGCCCAGGACGCGGCGGTTGAACGCCAGCCAGGAGAGCTCGCGGTTGAAGTACCGCGCTGGCGAGGTGGCGATATCCGGATCCCAGGTGGGCGCGGCGGATGACTCATTGGGCGCAGGCGGTGAGGCGAGCGGCGCGGCTAAGGTCATGAACAGGGCTCCGCAGGGCGCCAAGGCCATCCAGTCAGGCCTCTTACAGGTTGCAAGTCTTCAGTCGAAAGGGTCAAGATTTTGACTATCGCCCTCCAGAATCTCCCGGGCCAGAACCCGTGAAACCGGACGGATATCTCCGTCGCCGGCCTCATCGAGGCGCCGCACGATTTCCCGGGCCCCTGGGATCGACCGCTCCATCCGCTTTAGCAGGTACGAATAAAGGTCTTGTGACGGACGAATGCTCCGTTCACTGAAGAACTTCCTGAGCGCGCCTTCGAGCACGGAGTCATCCGGCTCCCCGATCAGGGCGATGGGAAGGGCGTTGAGGCGCGACCGCAGGTCGGGGAGCCCGGCGCTCCAGCGGGCGGGCGGCGCGCGGGCGGTGAGCAGTAGACCGCCGCCGGGTCGCGCAGCGATGTTTATCAGGTGGAACAGGGCTTCGTCGGGCGCACCCTCGTCGACATCCTCCAGCAGCGCGGGCCGGCCGTCGGCGGCGGCGAGGTCGGGCGCTTCGCGATCCAGCACCACGGCCGAGACCTCCTCCGCCCAGGCGCAGGCCAGGTGGGTCTTGCCCACCCCTTCCGGCCCAATCAGGACCAGGCAGCCGCCGTGCCAGCGCGGCCATGCATCCAGCGCCGCCAGCGCCCGGGCGTTGGACGGGCCGGCCACGAACTCGGCGCGGGAGAAGTCTGCCGGGCGCCTGAGCCCCAGCCGAAGCTGTCGCGCCATCAGCCTGGTCCGAAGGGAAAGATCACGGAAAGGAATGTAAGGGGCTGAAGGTCTCAGCGCCACCGCTCAGGCAGGGTCGGTTCCCGCCTGGAAGTCGCGGGCCGCGCCGAGTGTCCACCCCTCGGGCCGCAGGAGCTCTATGGGCGAGAAGCGGACCTTGTAGTCCATCTTCTCGGAACCACGCACCCAGTAGCCTAGATAAACGTAAGGCAGGCTGGTCAGGCAGGCCTGGATCACGTGGTCGAGGATGACGAAGGAGCCCAGGCTGCGGCGCCGCAGGGTGGGGTCGTAGAAGCTGTAGACCAGCGACAGGCCGTCGCCCATCAGGTCCACCAGGACGCAGGCCACCAGGTCGCCCGGGCCGCCGTCCCTTGAGCGGGTGCGGTATTCGATGATGTGAGTGCGGACGGCGGTGTCCTCGACCATGGCGACGTAGTCAGGCCAGGTCATCTCGGCCATGCCGCCCTCGGCGTGGCGCACGCCCAGGTAACGGCGAAGCAGGTCGAACTGCTCGATCGTCGCCTCCGCCTCCACCAGGTGACGCTCGAGATCGTCGTTGCGGGCCAGCACCTTCCGCTCCGAGCGGGAGAACACATAGTCGGCCGCCGGGATGCGGGCCGAGACGCAGGCCGTGCAAGCCTCGCAGGCGGGCCGGTAAGCGATGTTCTGCGAACGGCGGAAACCCACCTGGGTCAGGGAATCGTTGACATTGGCGCCGTCGGACAGGGGCAGGTGGGCGAACACCTTGCGTTCGTAGCGCTCCGGCAGGTACGGGCACGGCGACGGCGCGGTCAGGAAGAACCGGAGCTGGCGTGTCGGAAAATGCTGCGTCACGGAGCGGCGATCGCCTTTAGAACTGTGCGTCCGGAGGATTAGGCGTCATGCGGGACGGTTGCGCAAGTCGCCATGACTATAGGCCGCGATCCGGCGGCAGAACCGGCGCTTCACGCAGCAACACGATGGCGATGCGGCGATTCCCGGGCAGCATCGGATCGTCGGGATAGAGCGGCTCGGAAGCGGCCTTGCCGGAAACCTGGTAGACCCGATCGGGATCGACGCCGGCGGACTGCAGCACCCGGCGCGAGGCGTCGGCGCGGGCCGACGACAGGCCCCAATCGCTGTCGGAACGCGCGCCGCGGGGGCTGGCGCTGGTGTGCCCATCGATACTGATCCGGTTGGGTAGCTGGTTGACCACCTTGGAGACGGCGCGCAGCAGGAGCTGGGCGCGCGCGTTTGGCTGCGGCGAGTTCTCGGGGAACATGGAGCGGCCTTCCTGGTCCACGAGTTGGATCCGCAGGCCTTCGGGCGTTTGGTCGATGATGATGTTCTTCGAGAGCTCGGTAAGCTCCGGCATGTTCTGCATCGCCTGGCGCAGGGAGGCGGCGGCCGAGGCGAAGGCGGCTTCCTCCTGCCGGCGCTGAGCCTCGCGCATGGAATCGGCCAGGTCCTGCTCGGCCTGAGACTTGGAGGCGTCGCGGTTGGCGCCTTCGCTGGGATCGACGGATTCGGGCGCCATCTCCTGGATCACCGAACTGGTGCCGGCGTTTTTGTCGCCGTCCTCACCCAGGGCCTGGCCGGCCAGCACGCCGCCGGACCCTGAGGTGGTGGCTGAGACACTGGCCGGGGCGAAGTAGTCGGCAATCCCCCGCTTCTGCTCCGGCGAAGTGGTGTTGATCAGCCACATCAGGAGGAAGAAGGCCATCATGGCGGTCACAAAGTCGGCATAGGCGACCTTCCAGGCGCCGCCGTGGTGACCACCGCCGCCGCCCTTCTTGATCTTTTTGATAACTATTGGCTGTTCGCCGCCGACGGCCATGCTTCACCCGGATCACGCTATCTGGGGAGAAGGTGCGCCGAAGGTGGTTAAGATGCGGTAGCGCAGGACAGGGAGTACGGGATGAAGATCGCGTTCGTGGGATTGGGCGTCATGGGGTTTCCGATGGCCGGACATCTGGCCAGGGCGGGTCATGAGGTGGCGGTCTACAACCGCAGTCCGGAGAAGGCTGAGCGCTGGTTGGCGACGCATGCCGGGCGCATGGCCGGCGTGCCGGCCGGCGCGGCCGAGGGCGCCGAATTCCTCATCCTGTGCGTGGGTAACGACACCGATGTGCGAGAAGTGGTGGCCGAGGCGGCGCCGGCACTGGCCAAGGGCGCGGTGATCGTGGACCACACCACCACTTCGGCGGTGCTGGCCCGCGACATGGCGAAGTACGCCGCCGACCAGGGCCACGCCTTCGTGGACGCGCCGGTCTCCGGCGGCCAGGCGGGGGCGGAGGCGGGCCAGCTCACCATCATGTGCGGCGGCGAGGCCGAGGCCTTCGCCAGGGCTGAGCCGGTGATCGGCGCCTACGCCAAGGCGGCACGGCTGATGGGCGGGCCGGGCGCCGGCCAGCTGACCAAGATGGTCAATCAGATCTGCATCGCGGGCCTGGTGCAGGGGTTGGCCGAGGGCCTGCATTTCGCGAAACGCGCGGGGCTCGATCCCCACGCCGTCTACGAGGCGATCTCCAAGGGCGCCGCGCAGTCCTGGCAGATGGACAACCGCTGGAAGACCATGGCCGAGGGGAAGTTCGACTTCGGCTTCGCGGTGGACTGGATGCGCAAGGACCTGGGCCTGGTGCTTGAGGAAGCCGGCCGCAACGGCGCGCGGCTGGACGTGGCGTCCATGGTCGACGGCTTCTACGCCGAGTTGCAGCAGATGGGCGGCCGGCGGTGGGACACCTCCAGCCTGGTGGCGCGGCTGGAAAAGCCGGCGTGACGTAGACCGGGCAGACTTGGACGGCGGAGCTTATTCGAAACGGCCAGGATTCCGCAGGAGATCCTCCATCTTCCGCGCCCCATGCAGCACGCGCCAGATCGCTTTGCCATCGCCATCCACAAGTGGTTCGTAGAAGATGACGTAGGGACGGACCACGAGGCTACGCGGGCTACCGTCAAACTCCGAGCGCTCGCGGCCGCTGTACGGCGCCGACGCCACGACTTCGAGCGCGCCGTGGAGGCGGGCGAGGAAGGTATCGGCGATGGCAGGCGAACTCTCGTTCGCGATATATGTCCAGATGGCGAGGAGATCGGCCCGCGCAAGCGGCGCGCGAAGGATGCGAGCCATGAGGCGGAACGGCCGCTACCGATCTGCGCGGGCGTCACGCAACAGTGCGTCGAGCGGCTCAAGCGGTGCGGACCCTCCGCGCGCAATCTGCTCGCGTCCGGCCGCCAGCTTCGCCGCGATGTCATCGCGGTTATCGATCAGGAATTGGTCGATGTCAGCGTCCGTATCCGGAAGCGCCGCCCGCTGCGCGTTGGCCGCCTTGGCGTTCATGCAGGCATGTCTAGCACATTTTCGCGGACACGGGCAGCGTGGTCCGCCTAGCGTCCCGCCGCCCGCGCAGCCCCCGCCGCTTCCGCCTTTTCGCCAAATCGCCGAAGGGCGCCGGGCATGATCATCACAACAATGTCGCGCTGGAAGTCCTGATCAGACATGGGATTCTGATCAGGTTGACGCTTCTCGAGGTCGGGACGGTGCGCGAAGAACTTTGCTATGAATGCGCGCCCGCCTGTCTGACTGTGGCCTTCATATTTCCCATGACGATAATTCGTTGGGCAAACGCGGCGCCTAGCTGGTCATCCTCCGACGTCTGCGCATGGCTTGACACGCTACACGGGGCGTTTGCCGAAATTGCCAATGCAAATGCAGTCCGCAGGATTCTTCGCGACATCGCCGGTCCCCCGTTCGTTCCCGACTCAGTTGTTCTGTTGCTTCAGGCCCCCAGCAGCCTGGCCGCCCTGGGCGCAAAATAGGTGATTACCCCCGCCGCTCCGGCGCGCTTGAAGGCCTGTAGGCTCTCCAGGATGGCGCGTTCCTCGTCCAGCCAGCCGTTCCGGGCCGCCGCCATCAGCATGGCGTACTCGCCGGAGACCTGGAAGGCGAAGGTGGGAACGGAGAAGGCGTCGACCACGCTGCGGACGATGTCGAGGTAGGGCATGCCCGGCTTGACCATGACCATGTCGGCGCCCTCGGCGATGTCCAGGGCCACCTCGCGCAGGGCCTCGCCGGAATTGGCGGGGTCCATCTGGTAGGTCTTCTTGTCGGCGGGATTATCCACCGAGCCGGTCCCCAGCTTCCCTGAGCCGATGGCCTCGCGATAGGGGCCGTAGAAGGCCGAGGCGTACTTGGCGGCGTAGGACATGATCATCACGTCCTGCAGGCCCGCCTCCTCGAGGGCGCGGCGCAGCACGCCGCAGCGGCCGTCCATCATGTCGGAAGGCGCGAGGATGTCGCAGCCGGCGCGGGCCTGCATGAGGCCCTGTTCCACAAGTCGCTCGATGGTGGGGTCGTTGAGGATGCGGCCGTTCTCGATCAGGCCGTCGTGGCCGTGGTCGGTGAAGGGGTCGAGCGC
>CANJKG010000114.1 GCA_947474775.1 Caulobacteraceae bacterium
CCGTCGGAAAGCAGCCCCGCGAGGGCCTGGTCGGCGTCTTTTCTGAGCTTGCTGGCCATGGGCGTGCTTTACGCCGCAAACCCGGCCGGAAATAAAGGGGCCTGAACGAAATTCGCGTGCAAGACCGCGCGATGAGGGCTCAGTTGCGGCAAATGCGACCATCCCCAGCCGCCCGCAGGCGCCCATGAGCGCCGACAACCTCATGATCCAGGCCCTGGTCTATCTGGCGGCCGGCGTCATCTCCGTGCCCATCGCCAAGCGCCTGGGGCTGGGGTCGGTGCTGGGCTACCTGATCGCGGGGGTCCTGGTGGGACCGTTCCTGCTGGACCTGGTGGGCGACTCCGAGGACGTGATGCGGTTCGCCGAGTTCGGCGTCGTCATCCTGCTGTTCCTGATCGGGCTGGAGGTGCGTCCGGCCCTGCTGTGGCGGATGCGGGCGGCGATCTTCGGACTGGGCGCAGCCCAGATGGGGATCACCGCCGCCCTGGTGGCCGCGGGCGGCCTTGCGCTCGGCCTTGACTGGCGCGCGGCCGTGGCCGTGGGCCTGATCCTGGCCATGTCGTCCACCGCCATCGTGCTGCAGAGCCTGGAGGAGCGCGGCCTGCGCCAGGGCCCGGTGGGTGTGATGGGCTTCGGGGTGCTGCTGTTTCAGGATCTGGCGGTGATCCCGATGTTCGCCCTGCTGCCGCTGCTGGCCATCGCGCCGGCGGCGCCGGTGGAGGCCGCGCACGGCGGCGACATGCTAGGCGCCTTCCCGCAGTGGGTGCAGGCCCTGGCGGTGCTGGCCGCCGTGGGCGCGGTGGTGGGGGGCGGGCGCTATCTGGTGCGGCCGCTGTTCCGGTTCATCGCGGCCGCCCGGCTGCGGGAGATCTTCACCGCCACGGCGCTGCTGCTGGTGGTGGCCGTGGCGCTGTTGATGGAGGTGGTGGGCGTCTCGCCGGCGCTCGGGGCCTTCCTGGCCGGCGTCGTGCTGGCCGAGAGCGAGTTCCGGCGCGAACTGGAGACCGACATCGAGCCGTTCCGCGGCCTGCTGCTCGGCCTGTTCTTCATTACCGTCGGCGCGGGCCTCGACCTGGCCGTGGTGGCAGCCCAGCCGCTCGTCCTGATCGGCATCGTGGCGGGAGTGATGGTCCTGAAGACCGCCGCCATGTACGCCGCCGGCAGGCTGGCGCGCCGGGGGCGGCTGGAGGCCGCCTCGGCCGGCGTGGCCCTGGCCCAGGTGGGCGAGTTCGCCTTCGTGCTGCTGGGGTTCGCCGGCGCTGCGGGCGTGATGGAGGCGCCGCTGGTCAAGCTCCTGACGGCCGTGGCCGCCGTGTCCATGGCCCTGACGCCGCTGGCCACCGCCGCCTGGGACCGCTTCCTGCAAAGCCGGCCCGACAACCGCCCGGAGCCGGAAAAGCTGGCCTTCGACGAGGGTGACCCGGACGTGATCGTCGCCGGCTTCGGCCGCTTCGGCCAGGTCGCCACGCGCCTGCTGATGGCCAACGACGTCAAGGTGGTGACCCTGGATTCCAGCATCGAGCAGATCGACGTCATCCGCCGCTTCGGCTGGCGCACCCACTACGGCGACGCGAGCCGGCTGGACCTGTTGCGCACCGCCGGGGCCGAGAAGGCCAAGCTGCTGCTGATCGCCATCGACGACCGCGACAAGGCCCTCGACATGGTGGAGGCCGCCCGCGAGGCCTTCCCGCACCTGACCATCATGGCCCGCGCCTACGACCGCCGACACGCCTACGACCTGCTGGCCAAGGGGGTCGACGACCTGGAGCGGGAGATGTTCGAGGGCGCACTCACCTTCGGCCGCAAGGCCCTGGTCAGGCTGGGCTTCAGCGACCGCCGCGCCACCCGCGCCGCCCTCCTGTTCCGCAACTACGACCGGGACCTTTTCTACAAGCTCGCCCCCGCATACGCCGAGGAAGAGAAGTACATCGCCGCCACCCGCGACAACCGCGAGACCATGGAGACGCTGCTGAAAGCCGAGATGGCGCGTCTGGATGCAGAGGACGAAGCCGGGGAGGCCGCCCAGGTCCCGCCGGTGGAGGGCCGCAAGCAGGAGGTGTAGAGTTCATCGCATGAGCCAGGCCCACGCCCTTCCCGCTTCCATCGAGCCGGTTTCCTACGACCGCTTCGAGCGCGACTTCGCAGGCTTCACCGAGGCCTTGGGCGGCTCCTTCGTCCGGTTCGGCTTCGCGGTGATCTCCGACCACGGCCTGCCGCAGGCCAGGGTCGAGGCCGCCATCGAGGAGGCCAAGCGGTTCTTCGCCCTGCCCGAGGCGACCAAGCTCAAGTACAAGCTGCCGGTCTCAGGCCAGCGCGGCTACACGCCCTTCGGGATCGAGACCGCCAAGGGCGCGACCCACTATGACCTCAAGGAATTCTGGCACGTGGGCCGCGACCTGCCGCCAGGGCACCGCTTCCGCGACCACATGCCCGACAATGTCTGGCCAGACGCCGACATGCCGGATTTCCATGAGAGGGTGGGCTGGCTGTTCTCAGCCCTCGACGCGATGGGCCGGAAGGTGCTGGAGGCGATCGCCTGCTACCTGGGCCTGGACCGCCACTTCTTCGATCCCACCGTGGACCTGGGCAACTCCATCCTGCGCCTGCTGCACTATCCGCCCGTGCCCCGGGACGGGCCGCACATCCGCGCCGGCGCCCACGAGGACATCAACGTCATCACCCTGCTGCTGGGCGCCGAGGAGGCCGGGCTGGAGGTCAAGGATCGCGACGGCCAATGGATCGCGATCAATCCCCCGCCCGGCGCGCTGGTCTGCAACATCGGCGACATGCTGCAGCGGCTGACCAACCACCGCCTGCCGTCCACCACCCACCGGGTGGTCAATCCGGCCCCGGAGCGGCGGGGCTTCGCGCGCTACTCCACGCCGTTCTTCCTGCACTTCAACTCGGATTACGCCATCCGCACCCTGCCGGGCTGCGTGGATGCGGCCCACCCGGACCGCTACCCGACCCCGATCACGGCGGACGAGTACCTCCAGGAGCGCCTGCGCGAGATCAAGCTTGCCTGAGGCGCTGCAAGTTCGGCGCGGGAACAACCGGGCCGGTTCGTCCGTGGGTTTGGGCCCGACGTTTCGCGCTCTTGGAGACGCCGCGCATCACACAGTTGGCGCCGTCAAAGGAGTTCCGCCGATCGGCGGTCTCTAATCGAGCTGCAGCAGGTCCTCGGGACCCGACAGCGTCGCGCCCAGGTCGGTCACCAGGCCATTGGTAATGGAATAGACCCATCCGTGGACCGAAAGTTCCTGGCCGCGCGCCCAGGCGTCCTGCACGAAGACATCCGAGGCGACGTTCCTCACCTGCCGCATGACGTTGAGCTCGCACAGCCGGTCCAGCCGATCGCGCTCTTCGGGGATCGCCTCCAGTTCGTGGCGGTGGTGGTGATGCACTTCGCGGATCGGGTGCAGCCAGTGATCCACCAGGCCACGGCGCTGGCCGTCGACCGCCGCCGCGACGCCGCCGCAGCCGTAGTGGCCCACCACCATGACGTGCTTCACCTTCAGCACATCGACGGCGAACTGCAGCACCGAAAGGTAGTTGGCGTCCTGCGGCGGAGCGAGGTTGGCGACGTTGCGGTGGACGAACAGCTCGCCAGGATCCAGGTCGACGATCTCGTTGGCTGGGACGCGGCTGTCTGAGCAGCCGATCCACAGGTACTCCGGCGCCTGCTGGCCGGCCAGCCGCGTGAAGAAACTGGGGTCTACGGAGACCTTCCGCGCCGCCCACGCCCTGTTGCGCTCTTTGAGGTGCTCAAGCATGGGCCGCCATTAAGGCCGCAGGCTGCGCGCCGCAAGGCCGAGGTCGACGGGCGTTCATGGCCTTTGCGCTAATGCCCGCCGCCGGGCAATGTCCGGGCCGACAACAATCCCGGAGCGACCATGCCGACCGAAGGCCCTCCAGAAGGCCCACTGGCGGACATCACCGTCATCGAGATGGGCGCCCTGATCGCCGGGCCGTTCTGCGGCCAGATCCTGGGCGATTTCGGCGCCAATGTGATCAAGCTGGAGGACCCGGCCACAGGCGACCCCATGCGCCAGTGGGGGCGCAGCTTCCCCAAGGGCGAGTCCCCCTGGTGGCCGGTGATCGGTCGCAACAAGAAGTCGGTGACGATCAACCTGCGCGACCCCGAGGGGCAGGCGATCGCCCGCGAGCTGATCGCCGGCGCCGACGTGGTGGTGGAGAACTTCCGGCCCGGCGGGATGGAGAAATGGGGGCTGGGCTACGACGCGCTGTCGGCGCTCAATCCGGGGCTGGTGCTGGCCAGGGTCTCGGGCTTCGGCCAGACCGGGCCGCTGTCGCAGCGCGCCGGCTACGGCCTGGTGGGCGAGGCCATGGGGGGCCTGCGCTACGTCACCGGCGACGCCGACCGGCCGCCCGCCCGGGCCGGCATCTCCATCGGTGACAGCCTGGCCGGCCTGCACGCGGCGCTGGGGGTGATGATGGCCCTGCATGCCCGCCAGCGCACCGGCAAGGGACAGGTGGTGGACGCCGCCCTCTATGAGAGCGTGCTGGCGGTGATGGAGAACCTGGTCACCGAATATGCGCTGACCGGCTACCAGCGCGAGCGGTCGGGCTCGATCCTGCCGGGCATCGCGCCGTCCAACGCCTATCCCTGCGCCGGCGGCGACATGGTGGTGATCGGCGGCAACGGCGACACGGTCTACGCCCGCCTCACCGAGGCCATGGGCCGGCCCGACCTGAAGACCGACCCGCGGTTCAGGGACCATGCCGCGCGGGGGATCAACCAGGTGGAGCTGGACGGGATCGTCGCCGCCTGGACCGCGACCCTCTCGGCGGATGCGCTTCTGGCGCTGCTGGAAGAGAAGGCCGTGCCCTCGGGGCGCATCTACCGGGCCGCCGACATGCTCGCCGACCCGCAGTTCGCCGCCCGGGCGAGCATCGTGGAGACCGAGCATCCGATTCTGGGGACCCTGAAGATGCAGAACGCCTTCCCCAGGCTGTCGGCCAACCCCGGACGGGTGCGCTGGCCAGGGCCGCCGCTGGGGGCGCACACCAACGAGGTGTTGTCCGGTCTCGCGGGATTTTCCGCCGGCCGGCTGGCCGGCCTGCGGGCTCGCGGGGTCACCTGAGAGGGTGAGGGAGGTAGGGCTCGCTTGACACGGGCGATGCACCCTGGCCGCCGGTCCGGCCCCCGCGACGTCGCCGCGGATCCTCGTCCCACTCTGATATAGCCAAGGTGCGGGATTGCCGCCGTGGCGCCTTGTCTCAGGTACGGTTGCGAAGCAGTTCGGCCACGGCGGCGGCCACCTGGGTCACGTCGTAGGGCTTGCGGATGACCGGGGCGTCGAAGCCGCCGGGGGCGCCGCCGGTCTCTGCGTAGCCGGTGGCGAAGACGAAGGGCACGCCGCGCGCCGCCAGGACGTCGGCCACCGGTGTCACCGACCGGCCGTTGAGATTGGCGTCCAGCACGGCGGCGTCCAGCTCCTGGTCGAGCAGGGCCAGCGCCTCCTCCAGCTCATAGGCCGGGCCCACCACCACCGCGCCAGCGTTGGACAGGCCCATCTCCAGCTCCAGGGCCAGCAGCACGGCGTCCTCGACGATCAGCACCCTGGCGCCCTGGAGGTTGGCCGGGCCATGTGCGCTGGGCGCGATCTCGGCGACGCGGGAGGTCGGGGCGGCGGGCACAGCCTCGGGCCGCTGCGCCACCGCCTGGGCTCCGGCGCGCAGGCGCACGAACAGGCCGGACGGGCGATAGTCCACCGTCGCATCGCCGTTGAGTTCTCGGCCGGTGACCTGCTCCAGCAGGGTCGAGCCGAAGCCCTGCCGGGCGGGCGGGGTGACGGTGGGCCCGCCGCTCTCGCACCAGGTGAGCTCGAAGCTGCCGCCCAGCGGGCGCGACCAGCGGACCTCGATCTGGCCGGTGTCCTGGGAAAGGGCGCCGAACTTCATGGCGTTGGCGGCGAGCTCGTGCAGGGCCAGCGACAGGGCGTTGGCCGCCCGGGGCGTCAGGAACAGCTCCGGCCCCTCCCAGGTGGCCTGGCCGGGCGCCAGGGCGCCGAGCTCGGCGGCGGCCAGGTGCTCGACGGCGGCGCCGCGCCAGCGGGCGGCGGTGAGCAGCTCATTGGCCGAGGCCATGGACTTCAGCCGCCCCCCGAAGGTGCTCAGGAATCCCTCCAGGGAGGTGGTCCGCTTGGCGGTCTGCACCGCCAGGGCCTGGACCGTGGCCAGGACGTTCTTCACCCGGTGGTCCAGCTCGGCCATCAGGGTCTGGCGCTGGTCCTCCTCCAGCTTGCGGCTGGTGACGTCCTCCACCACCACCAGCCGGGAGCATCCGGCGTCTCCCGCGGCAGGGACCTGCACGCCGGAGCAGCGCAGCCACACCGTCTGGCCGTCCGGCGTCAGATGGCGGTATTCGGCCTGGAAGCCACCCTGGCCCTTGACCCCAGCGGCGCGGGCCTTGCGCACGGTCTCCAGATCTTCGGGGTGAACATAGCGGTCGAGCGCCGCGCCCTGGTCGGCCGGCATCTCGCCCGTCTGCAGACCGGTCATGGCCGCCAGGGTCGGGCTGATGGTCAGCACGTCGCGGGACATGTCCCACTCGTATGCCCCAAGGCCAGCCGCGGCCAGTGCGAGCTCCAGGCGATCACGATCCAAACGGCGTCCTCTTTCCGTAACTTACCCCCAACATATGACGGCAGGGCGTCGCACGCGACAGGAACCCAAAAATGCGGCGCCATAAGGCCCGCATAACAATTTGCGCGGCTTGGCTGCGCACCTGGAACCGGCCTACCATATAGCGGGTTAAGGCCAAGCTCAGCAGCTCAGCGGAGCGGCCCCAACGGAGATCGAGACATGCCGCCGAAAGCCGCGAACCTTTCCGCCGAAGAGACCGCCAACGCGACCAACGCCGCCACCACCAAGCTGCTGGCCGACGCCCAGCGCACTTTCGGCGACACCGCCAAGCGCCTGGAGAAGACCCTGCAGGACGGCATCGAGCAGATCCGCGCCCAGTCGCGGGTCTATGCCGACTCAGCCGGAGAACACATCGAGGAAGCCTCGCGCTACGCCAGCGAACGCATCCGCGAGCGGCCTCTCGCCGCCACCGGCGCGGCCCTGGGCGTGGGCGTGCTGATCGGCCTGCTGCTGGCGAGCGGGCGTCGTTGAACCCCCGCAACATCCTGCGCCTCGTCGCTCTTTCGACAGGCATAGCGGCGGCGGCGATCATCTGCGCGGCGTGGGCGGCCTATGCGCTGTTCATCTTTGCGAGCCCGTATGTGGGGATGGCTGGCGCCGCCGGGGTCGTCGCGGCGGTCTTCGCGCTGGTGGCCGTGGTCCTGGCGTTGACCCTAAAGGGCGTTCCTCGTCACAAGCGGGCGCCTGGGCCCGTCGAGGATGAGAGTCTGCTCATGCGCGCCATGGGGCTGGCCAAGCAGCGGCCGCTGGTGGCCGCCGCGGTGGGAGCCGCGGCCATCGCGGTGATGGTCCGCAATCCGCAGATCCTGACCGCGCTCCTGGGCGCCGCCCTGGCCGGAAAGGCCGCCAAGCCCGACCGTTGAGGACATTGGAACACCGCCCGCCGGAACGCGTTTGTTCCCTGCGGGCGACCGGCCCGCGTCTTGGGAGATTGGGCCATGCTCGGTTGGGCTTTGACCTTCCTGGTGGTCGCCTTGATCGCGGCCGTCCTGGGTTTCACCACCATCGCCGGCTCGGCGATCGCCATCGCGAAGATCCTGTTCTTCGTCTTCCTGATCCTGTTCGCGGTTTCCCTGGTCATGCACCTGGTGCGTGGCCGTAGCCTGCCTTAGCGGATCTGGACGCCCCTGACCCCGCAGGTCAGGCGCGGCGATCCACGGACCAGGCTCGGTACGGCTCGTAGTGCGAGCCGGTCCAGGCGAGGGCGGCGATGCGAATCGCCGCCCTGTCTATTTCCACCATGTTGAAGCTCGGCGGCACGCCCCGCTCGCGGATCGACAAGGTGCCTGCCCCCACTGCATAGGTCCGCCCGTCCTCGAACGGATAGGGCCAGGTGAACGGCGCATGGATGTGGCCGGACAGCACCAGGTCGACGCCAGCTTCGGAAAACGCCTTGGCGGCCCTGGGACCGCCCCAGACGCGGGCGGTCATCGGTCCGCCGATCATCTCGGTGAGGGGATGGTGGCAGACCACCACGCGGGCGGCGTCCTGCGGGACATCGGAGAACCAGGCGGCGGTCTCGCGGGCCTGGCGCCGGGATATCTGGCCCTTAGACCAGTTCAGACGGGGCTGGACGCCGCGGGCGGTGTTGACGCCGCGCACCGCGAGGCCCGGCGCCAGGTGGCTCTGCACGCGGGCCGGCCCGATCACGTTCTCGTAGCGCAGGAAGGGCGCGAAAAACCGCTCGACCCAGGCGATATAGGGGGCGTCGTGGTTGCCGGGCGTCACCAGCACAGGCGCCGGCAGGGCGTCCAGCCAGCGCCGCGCGGCCTCGAACTCCACCCTCTCCCCATAGCGGGTGAGGTCGCCGGAGACGATGGTGAGGTCCGGGGCGGTCCGCTTGATGTGGTCCAGGGCGCCCTCGACCGCGCCCACGTTCTCGCCGCCGAAATGGATGTCGGAGAGGTGCGCCAGCCGGATCAACCGCGCGCCTCCTTGGGGAGCGCCAGCACGCGGACGATGTTGGGGACGTAACGCACCTCGGTCAGGGCCTCCAGCTTGACCACCTCGCCATCCAGCAGGGCGGGGATGCCCTGGGCGGCCCAGACGCGGGCTACCTGGCAAAGCTCGACATTGACAGCCGGGTCGTCGCGCCACTTGCCCAACAGGGCGTGGAAGCCCAGGCGCAGGGTCTCACCCGCGCCGCGCACATTGATTGCGGCCGCTTCCAGCGCCTGGACCTCGGAGCCCACCGCCTTCGACGTCAAGGGGCACATCAGGGTGATCGACTCGGCCTTCTCGCGCGAGCCGCCGTCGAGGGTGTAGCGCAGACGGCCGCTGAAGGCGCGGCCGAGCGCGCGTCGGGCCCGCAGGATCGCCAGCCTGCCGCGGCCGCCCCGCATCGCCTCCCGCGCCGGCGCCCACAGCGCGGGCGAGCCCAGGATGGCGGCCACCAGGAAGCGGTGCCCCTCGACCTCGCCGCCGCCGATCATGGTCTCCTCGCCCTGCTCCAGGGCCATTGCCAGCGCCTCCTGCCAGGGCCGCGCGCCATAGACCGCATGTGGCAGCATGTTCATGGTCCCGCCCGGCAGGGGCGCGATCACCGGCCCGTCCGGCCCGCAAAGCTCGGCCGCCGCCCGCGCAGTGCCGTCGCCGGCCAGGATCACCAGCAGGTCCGGATCGGCGTCCACCGCCGAGCGCAGGCATTTGATCAGGTCGCCGCTCGCCGGGGCGCAGACGCGGGCGTCGAGGCCCGCCTCGCCCAGAATCTTCCCGATCTCGGCGGGGGCGTCGGGTCCGACGCTCCCGGAGGCAAGATTGGCGACCACTTCGACGCGCCGGATTACCCCCAACACTATCTCCCTGCTCTACCGGGGCGCGGCGTCGCGATCCGGCGTGACGCTCTCCTTAACCGATTGGCCCGCGTCGCGCAGGGTCTGGCCCGCGTCGCTGGCGGCTTGGCGCACGATCGGCTCGGTGCGGTCGGCGGCGACCGCCAGGTTCTCGTCCACCACCCCGCCGGCCTGGCCGAAGGAGCCGTTCACTGCCGCCATGACCACCAGGGCGACGCCGATGGCGGCGGCCAGGAACAGGAAGGTCATCAGCACCGGCCGACGCTTTCGGCCGCGGCGCTGGTCCAGGCGGCCGCGCTCATAGGGCCTTCTGCAGGTCGCTGGAGTCGGTCGTTGAGGGAGCCCTGACCTGCAGGGGATCATGCGGGGGCGTAAAGCGCGTGTTTGACGTGCGCGGGTCGGTAATGTCGGGGCCGTCGGCGATCATCGGTCTAGCTCCACCAGAGGTGTCTCCCGCACGCAACGAAGCGGCGAACAGGTTGTTCCGGCGGAACCGTCCCGGAGCCCTGGCGTTGGGGCGCCAGGGACAACCTTGGAGAGCCTCAGATGCTCAAGCCACTGATCGCCATGGCCGGCGCGGGCGCCTTGCTCGCCGCCTGCACCACCACCGAACATTCCACCAACAGCGCGCTTGGCGGCGCGGCCATCGGCGCGCTTGCGGGCGGGGCCCTGGGGGCCGTCTCCGGCGACGTCGGCGTCGGCACGGGCGCGCTGGCCGGCGCGGCCATCGGCGGCGCCGTGGGCGCCATCAAGGGCTGCCGCGAGGACGGCGGCTGCGGCGCGGGCGACCGCGGCCGGCGCCAGTACTATGACGAGCGCGCCGGGCGCTACTATTA
>CANJKG010000115.1 GCA_947474775.1 Caulobacteraceae bacterium
ACCTCGAACCAGGTGGGCAGGCCCTGGATGTTGGACGGGAAGATGTTGCGCGCCGCCACCGGCACGCCCATCCGCAGGATCGACTTGGCGAACATGCCGTTCGCGCTCGCCGATCCAGACCCATTGACGTTCGCGAACTTGACGACGAAATCGTTGACAGCCTCTAGCGGCATCCGTCCCCCGCATGGGTCATTTCGAGCAGGAACTTCTGCATGTCCCAGGCTCCCGTGGGGCAGCGTTCGGCGCAGAGGCCGCAGTGCAGGCAGACGTCCTCGTCCTTGACCAGGACCCGGCCGGTCTTGAGGTCGCCGGAGACGAAAATCGCCTGTTCGAGGTTGGCCGCCGGCGCACTAAGGCGGCCGCGCAGGTCGTCCTCATCGCCGTTCTCGGTGAAGGTGATGCAGTCCACCGGACAGATGTCGACACAGGCGTCGCACTCGATACACAGGGGCTCGGCGAACACCGTCTGAACGTCACAGTTGAGGCAGCGCTGGGCCTCCTTGTAGCCGAGCGCCCGGTCGAACCCGAGCTCGACCTCGACGCGGACGTCCTTGAGCGCGATCTCCTTGTCGCGCATCGGCACCCTGTGGCGCAGGTCGTTGGCGATGTCGTTGTCATAGCTCCACTCGTGGATGCCCATCTTCTGGGAGGACATCACGACGCCCGGCGGCGGACGGTCGTTCACGTCCAGGCCCTGGCAGTAGAGGTGGATGGAGTTGGCCGCGTCGTGGCCGTGCGCCACCGCCCAGATGATGTTCTTGGGTCCGAAGGCCGCGTCGCCGCCGAAGAAGACGTTGGGCAGGGCGCAGCCCATGGTCAGCGGATCGACCTTGGGAACGTCCCACTCGTCGAACTCCAGGCCCAGGTCGCGCTCGATCCAGGGGAAGGCGTTCTCCTGGCCCACCGCCACCAGCACGTCGTCGCACTCGTAGTGCTCGTCCGGCTGGCCAGAGGGGACCAGCTTGCGGCGGCCCTTGTCGTCGTAGCGGGCCTCCACCACCTCGAACAGCACGCCAGTCAGCTTGCCGTCCTTGTGGGTGAATTCCTTGGGCACCCGCATGTTGATGAAGGGGATGTCCTCGTGCATGGCGTCCTCCTTCTCCCAGGGGGACGCCTTCATCTCCTCGTAGCCGGAACGGACGATCACCTTCACGTCCTCGCCGCCCAGGCGGCGCGAGGTGCGGCAGCAGTCCATGGCGGTGTTGCCGCCGCCCAGCACGATCACCCGCTTGCCGATCTTGTCCACGTGGCCGAACGAGACCGACGACAGCCAGTCGATGCCGATGTGGATGTTGGCCTTGGCCTCCTGCCGGCCCGGAATGTCCAGCTCGCGGCCGCGCGGCGCGCCTGAGCCCACGAAGATGGCGTCGTAACCTTCGGACATCAGCGCCTTCAGGCTGTCCACCCGCTGGCCGAGCCGCAGCTCCATGCCCAGGCCGGTGATGTAGCCGACCTCCTCGTCAATCACCGATTCCGGCAGCCGGAAACGCGGGATCTGGCTGCGGATCATGCCGCCGGAGGCGGCCTCGCCGTCATAGATCACCAGCTCGTAGCCGAGCGGCGCCAGATCGCGGGCCACGGTCAGAGAGGCGGGGCCCGCGCCCACCAGGGCGATCCGCTTGCCGTTGGAGACCGCCACCGGCTTGGGCAGGCGGTCTGTGATGTCGTCCTTGTTGTCGGCGGCGACGCGCTTCAGCCGGCAGATGGCCACCGGCTCCTCCTCCACCCGGCCGCGTCGGCACGCTGGCTCGCAGGGGCGGTCGCAGGTGCGACCCAGGACGCCCGGGAAGACGTTGGACTTCCAGTTGACCATATAGGCGTCGGAATACCGTCCGTCGGCGATCAGCCGGATGTACTCCGGCACTGGCGTATGGGCCGGGCAGGCCCACTGGCAATCGACGACCTTGTGGAAGTAGTCGGGATCCTCGGTACTCGTGCGCTGCAAAGCCGCTCCCTTTTCGTAGCGCCGTTCTTTCGCACTGTTGAAGACGAGTCCCAATTGTTGGGGCTCGCCGACCGGCGGGGCGACGTCACCCCAATGTTATGTGGTTTGGGCGTGCGCGGCAAATATGTTTCCGAGCCAGAAAGCCGCGCCCTTCCGTCATTCCGACATCCGGCGCGAGCCTTCCTGGCAATCACGAAGGATTGCTAACCCTTCAGGAGCTACCCTCGATCAGCGTGGATCACAAGCGCCTTCTGTGGCGAGGCTTTGCGGTGCTCGCGGCAGCCGACGACGGTGTTCCTTTCCGGCGCCTCTTGCCCAGGCGCCTGACTTGCGCTTGAGAGTGCCGGCGCAAAGAGATGAAGGGGGCCAGGCGACCGTGGTTGATTTCTGTCCAGACGACACCCCGCAGCTGAAGGCCTGGCGCGGAGAGGTGCGGGCCTTCCTGGAGGCCGAGCTCCCCGGCGGCATGACCTTCGATTACGACTACGACGAGGACGAGGCCGGCTGGGACGCCTACCTGGCCTTCTGGCGTAAGGTGGGCGCCAAGAAGTGGATCGGCCTCACCTGGCCGGAGGAATTCGGCGGCCTGGGCCGCTCGGCGATCGAGCGCTGGATCCTGCAGGAGGAGTTCGCCGAATACGCCGCCCCCAGCCACCCGATCATCGGCATGGCGGTGGCCGCCGGCCTCCTGCGCCACGGCACCCATGCGCAGCGCCTACGCCATCTGCCCGGGATCGCTTCGGGCGCGGTCCAGTGGGGCGAAGGCTATTCGGAGCCGGGCTCCGGTTCGGACCTGGCCTCGCTCACCACCCGCGCCCATCTCGACGGCGACCATTGGGTGCTCAACGGCCAGAAGACCCTGGGCACCGCCGCCCACCGCGCCCAATGGATGAGCGTGCTGGCCCGGACTGACCCGGAGGCGCCCGGACACTCCGCGATCTCCTGCTTCCTGGTGCCCCTGGACGCGCCGGGCATCCAGATGCTGCCGCTGCACAACATGGCCGACGGTCAGCAGAACCAGACCTTCTTCGACAATGTCCGCCTGCCGGCCGACAGCCTGCTGGGGGACGTCAACAAGGCCTGGAACCAGATCTGGTTCGGCCTGGGCGGCGAGGCGCTGGACCCACCGGGACCCAGCCCCGATCCGTACCGCTACCGCATCGTGCGCATGCTGCGGAAGGTCATGAGCTACTGTCGCGAGACCCGGCACAGGGGCCGCCCGCTCATGGAGGACCCGGTCGTGCGCCTGCAGCTCGCCGAGCTGCTGGAGGGCGTGGAGGCGATCCGCACCCAGTACTACGAGTCCTATTCCAATGCGGTGACCGGCATCACCGTCGGTCCCCGGCCGATCGCGCTCAACCTGCACCAGGCCTACTACAAGGAGTTCTGGCCCAGGTTCGCCCAGACCTGCATGGAGATCGTGGGCCCCATGGCCCAGATCCAGGGAGGCCGCTGGGCCTGCCTGAACGGCGAATTGGAACACTACTTCCGCGGCTCCGTCAGCAACCACGCTGGCGGCACCTCGCAACTCAAGCGGATGGTGCTGGCCACCCGCGGCCTGGGGCTTCCGCGATGAGCATCGACCTGAACTTCAATGAGCAGCAGCAGCTCATCCAGAACACCGCCCGGGAGTTCTTCCAGAAGCACTGCCCGATCGATGTCGTGCGCCGGGCCGAGAAGGCCGACGAGGAATATCCGGCCGACCTCTGGCGGGGCATGGCCGATCTCGGCTGGCTGGGCATCACCTTCCCCGAGGCCTACGGCGGCCTGGGCTGCTCCTTCCTCGACCTCTACGCCCTCTATGGCGAGCTCGGCCGCAGCCTGGCGCCGGTTCCACACCTGGAATGCGTGGCGCTCGCCGGGACCCTCGTCGCCGAACTGGGCAGCGAGACCCAGAAGGCCGAGTGGTTGCCCCGCATCGCCGCCGGCGAGGCGATCCTGACACCGGCCTTGATGGAGCCCGACGGCCTCTATGGCCCGGACGGCGTCACCCTGTCGGCGCGCCGCGACGGCGACAACTTCCTGCTGAACGGCGTCAAACTGCTGGTGGCCTACGCGAAATCGGCCGACCGGCTGGTCTGCGCGGCGCGCATCGGCACCGGCGACGGCGCGGCGGGCGTCTCCCTGTTCCTGGTCGATCCGAAGGCGCCTGGCGTGTCGCTGGAGAAGACGACGAACATGGCCTCGGCCCCGCTCTATGCGGTGATCTTCAAGGACGTGGCCGTGCCCACCTCCGATGCGCTGGGCGAGGTCGGGGGCGCCTGGCCGGTGCTTGACGCCACGGTGATGAAGGCCGCGGTGCTGCAGTCGGCCATGGTGGTGGGCGCCGGCGAGGTGGTCCTCGACATGACCGCCGACTACGCCCGCACGCGGGTGCAGTTCGGCCAGCCCATCGGCCGCCACCAGGCCGTCCAGTACCTGGTCACCGACATCGCCATCGAGCAGAACCTGACGCGGAACCTGGCCTTGCGGGCGGCTTGGCGCATCGAGTCCGGCCGCTCCTTCCTGCGTGAGGCGGCCCTGGCCAAGGCCTGCGCCTCCAAGGCCGCCGCGGCCATGACCTTCGCCGCCCACGAGGTCCATGCCGGCATCGGCTTCATGCTCGACTATGACCTGCAGCTCTACACGCTGCGCGCAAAGCATTGGGAATCCAACCTGGGCGACCGCCGCCACTGCCTGGAGCGGGCGATGGCGGAGGGTGGCGACGATCCCCTGCCGCATTTCCAGCACGCCTAGGGAAGGTCGCCTCCACCGCAATTCGAGCTGGGAATCTATTCCGAATTCGAAATACAAAGCCTGACTGCTGATCGGAACCGATCGGGCTCGAGGAGGAATTCACCATGGAATCGATGGCGCCCCGGCTCGCCCGGCATGTGAAGGCCCTGACCTACGAGACCCTGCCGGCGCAGGTGGTTGAGATCGCCAAGCGCTGCGTGCTGGACTACCTGGGCGTCATGTTGCGCGGCTCCACCCTGCCGCAGGTGCAGGCGCCCTACGCCCTGGTGCGTGACATGGCGGCCAGGCCCGAAAGCACCATCGGCGGCTATGGGGTCAAGACCACGGCGGCCTATGCGGCCTATGTGAACGGGACCTTCGGCCACAGCTGCGAGTTCGATGACGGCCACGCGCTGGGTGGCCACCCGGGCGTGGTGGTGATCCCCACCGTGCTGGCTCTGGCCGAGGCCGGCCAGCGATCCGGCAAGGAGACGATCAACGCCATCGTCGCCGGCTACGAGACCATGGTGCTGTCGCTGGCCTGCATCCACACGGCCTCCCTGCACCTGGGCTGGCACGCCATGAAGATCCAGGGCGTGTTCGGCGCGGCCGGCGCCACCGCCAAGCTGCTCGACCTGGAGGAGGGCGAGATCGTCAACGCCTTCGGGATCGCCGGCTCCGAGGTCTCCGGCGTCATGGAGTACGACCAGAGCGGCGGCGAGGTGAAGCGCCTGCACGCCGGCTCCACCGCCCGACTCGGCATGCAGTCGGCGCAACTCGCCCACCACGGCCTCACCGGCCCCTCCACCATCTTCGAGGGCAAGCGCGGCATCTGGCGCATGTACAGCGACAAGTTTGACGCCGATCCGGAATCCTTCTGGACCGGCCAGTTCTATATCCTGGACACCATCGTGAAGATGTCGCCGGCGGTGGGCACAGTCCATGGCGCCATCGACGCCGCCCATGAGATCCGCCGTCGCCATGGGGTGAAGGCCGAGGACATCGCGAAGATCGACGCCTATGTCTCGGCGCTCACCATGGACCACGGCGCCTCGATCGTGCGGCCGCACGACTGCATCGGGGCCCAGTTCAGCCTGGCGTTCAGCCTGGGCCTGTCGTTCGTGAAGGGCGCGAACCTCCTGACCGACTACCTGGAGCCGTCCAACTGGAGCGATCCCGCCATCATGGCTATCGCCGAGAAGGTCACCCCCATCGAGCGGCCGACCGCGCCCGGCGCATCCGTCCTTGGCGCGCTGGTGAAGGTCACCCTCAAGGACGGGCAGGTGCTGGAGTTCGACCAGCCGCTCCCGCGCGGCCACCCCAAGAACCCGCCCTCCATGGCCGACGTCGAGGCCAAGTTCCGCGGCTTGGTGGGCGGGTTGCTGCCAGACGCCCAGGCCGACGCCATCGTGGCCGCCGTGGCTAAGCTGGAGGCGATGGACGATGTTTCCGAGCTCATGAAGCTCCTGGTGCTGCCCCAAGGCCTGACAGACCCCAAAAGCCGCGACCATCCCCCAAAAATACCGGCGATATGACATTGGCCATGGCGGCCGCCCGTGGGCAGGCTTGTCCGCCTATGGAGCAGTTGCTAAGCCCAGCGTGCGTGGCCCGAGTGGTGGAATTGGTAGACGCGCCGGACTCAAAATCCGGTACCGCAAGGTGTGTCGGTTCGAGCCCGACCTCGGGCACGCATGGTCCGCGAGAGCCTGATCGGTTCGAGTCGAACCGTGAAACAGGCTCTATGCTTTGGATTTCGAGCAGGATTCACGGCTCAGGTGATTCCGTCTGAGCCGATCCCGCTCAGGTCGTCGGGGAGAGACAGATGACACCAGGCCCTGAAGTCCCCACATCTGTGCCCGCCTGGTGGCGTGACCTCATGGAGCGGCACGGGTCGAAGGACCTGGTCAGTAAGGAAGGCGAGGCGCTCACCTACGGGCAAGTGGACGAGCGGTCCGCCAACCTGGCCCGCGGCCTGCTCGCGCAGGGCGTCGGCAAGGGTTCGCGCGTGGGCATCCTCATGCCCAACGGACCCGAGTGGATCATCGCCTGGCTGGCGACCCAGCGGATCGGCGCCCTGGGCGTGACGCTCTCCACCTTCTTTACCGCCCGGGAGCTGGCCTATGCGGTGCGCAACGCCGATGTGGGCATCCTGCTGGCCTCCCGGTCCTACCTGCGCAACGACTATGTGGCGCGACTGGAGGAGGCTTTCCCCACCCTCGCCACCCATGACGGCAAGCAGGACCTGGCCGCCTCGGAATGCCCCTTCCTGCGCAGCGCGTGGATCGTGGACGACGACGTCCCGTCCTGGGCGCGGGGCTCACTGGCCGACCTGGAGAAGATCGGCGAGGCCTCCACCCTTTACACGCCCGCCCTGCTGGCGGCGGTGGAGAGCGAGGTGGCGCCGTCCGACCTGGGGATCATGATCTACACCTCCGGGAGCACGGCCTTGCCCAAGGGCGTGGTGCACAACCAGGCGGCCTCGATGAGCAAGGTCGCCTTCCTGATGAGCACGCCGAACATGATCCCGGCGAACACCCACGAGGGCGACCGGCTGCTGGTGGTGCAACCCTATTTCTGGGTCGGCGGCTTCCTGACCCTGGTGGGCTGCATCATGGTCGGCGCGACCGTGCTCTGCGAGGACGACCACAAGCCGGAGCGGTTGCTGGAGGCCATTCGGCGGGACAAGCCCACGCATGTGACCGGTACGCCGGCGTCGCTCAAGGCGATCATGGCCTGCAAGGACTACAAGGAGGGCGAGCTCTCCGGCCTGAAGGCGTCCTCCTCCAGTCAGCGGGCTTTCAACCCCCAGAATGTGCCGGGCAATGCTCGCATCTGGGACTCGCTGGGCATGACCGAGACCATGGGCCCGCACAGCGGCTATCCGTCCGGCGATCCCTCGCCGCCGCAGGCGATGAATTCCTGGGGCAAGTCGCTGTTCAAGATGGAGTACAAGATCGTCGACACCGAGACCCGCGAGCCCGTGGGCCCGAACGTGCCCGGGGAACTGTGCGTGCGCGGCCCGTGGCTGATGGAGGGCTTCTACAAGAAGCTACGCCGCGAGGTGTTCGACGCAGACGGCTACTATCCCACCGGAGACAAATGTTACCTGGACGACGAGGGCTACCTCTACTTCCAGGGCCGGCTCGGTGGGATGATCAAGACCGCCGGCGCCAATGTCTCGCCGGAGGAGGTCGAGGAAGTGATCCGTCTCCAGCCGGGCGTGGTCGATGTGGCGGTCTATCCGGTCCCCGACGAGAAGCTGGGCCAGATGGTGGTGGCCGTGGTGGCGATGACGTCGGACGCGGGCATGGATGAGGCCGGGCTGAAGGCGGCGCTCAAGGGCGAGTTGTCGGCGTTCAAGGTGCCCAAGCGCATCCTGTTCCTGCCCTTCGAGGAATTCCCGCGCACGCCCAGCAACAAGATCCGCCGCCCCGCCCTGGCCGCCATGATGGAGCCCAGGCTGGCCAAAGAGACCGCGAGTTGACCATGAGCCGCCTGCCTCGCCTCGAACGCTCGGAGATGACCCCGGAACAGGCCCGGGCCTATGACGAGATCGCCTCGGGACCCCGCGGCCGCGTCGTCGGCCCGCTGGCGGTATGGGTGCGGATCCCCGAGCTCGCCGACCATGCCCAGAGGGTCGGGGCCTACTGCCGCTTCGGGACCACGCTGCCTGGCGACCTCCGGGAATTCACGATCCTGATCGCTGGCGGTCACTACCGCGCGCAGTTCGAATGGTGGGCGCACGAGCAGCTGGCCCTCAAGGAGGGCCTCGACCCGACGATCATCGCCGCGGTGAAGGACGGCCGGCGTCCTGAAGGGGCGAGTCCCGAGGTTGGCGCGATCTACGATTTCTGCAGCGAACTGCTCGCCGACAACCGGATCTCGGACAAAACCTATGAGACGGCCAGGGCGCTGTTCGGCGACGACCAGCTGATCCAGATCACCTCCATCATCGGCTACTACGCCCTGGTGGCGGTGACACTCAACGCCTTCGCCATTCCCCTGCCCGACGGCGCGGAGCCGCCCTTCGCGGACTAGGAGTCAGGCGAGCAGGCCCGCCGGAACCGGGACCTCGAAGTCCAGCAGCTGCTGGGCCTTGCCCTTGGCCAGGGCGTCGAGCCTTAGGCTGGCCATCTGGCCGCCGCCCAGAGACTCGCGCAGGTGGAAGTTGAGCGCGTCCAGACCCGGGACCTCATAGCGGCTGACGGAGGGGTTCCGCGCGCCTTCGAACTCATGGGCGAAGAAGGCCATCACCGCCGCCTCGGTGAGGGCCGTGCGGATATAGGGCATGAACTCCGGCCGCCGGGCGATCACCCCGATGTTGAAGGCGTCGCCCTTGTCCCCTGAGCGGGCCCAGGCCACCGAGATCAACGGGACCACCACCGGGTTGGAATCCGGCGGCGTGGCGAGCGGCCCGGCCGGGATGGGAGGGGGCGCCTCGGCGGCGACCGGCGGCGCGGGCCGGACCTCGAACGCCCGGCCGTCCAAATCCACCCGCGCCGGCGCCTGGGCCCGTTCCAGCAGGAAGGAGAATATCCGCACCACCGGCGCGGCGGCGGGACGGGCGCCGAACCAGCCGGTGGAGCCCACCGACATGGATGTGGTGGGGCTTTCCAGTTCGCGCAGGAACACGTCAATGGCGGCGCGGTCGTCGTGTTCCAGCCCGATCTTGCAGACCACCTCGCGGACGTCGCGGGTGCGCGCCTGGGTGCCATAGGTGGCCTCGGCGCCCAGGGCCTCGATCCGCACGGCGCGGAACGGCGGCAGGTTGCGCGCGCGCAGGAGCTCCTCCACGCGCTCTATCAAGGCCGCCGCCTGGCGCTCCGCCTTACGCGCGGCGTCGCGGCCGACCACGGGGCTGAGCGCGATGATGCGCCAGCCGTCCTGGTGGGTCAGGCAGACCTTGTAGGCCCCCGACGGCGCCCGTCCCTTCGCGCCGGTCACCCGCACGCGATGCGCGCCGACGTCCTCTGCCCGCACCCCCGTGAAGTCGCAGGTCACATCCGGCAGGGCGTAGCTCTGCGGGTCGCCCACCTCATAGAGAATCTGCTCGGCCACGGTGGCCCGGCTGCACAGGCCGCCCGTGCCCTCCGGCTTGGTGACCACGAAGCTGCCGTCGGCCTCGCACTCGGCGACCGGGTAGCCGATGTGCGCCCAGTCCGGCACATCCTCCCAGTCGGTGAACAGGCCGCCGGTCGCCTGGGCGCCGCACTCCAGGACGTGGCCGCACAGCGAGCCCGCCGCCAGCCGGTCGTAGTCGTCCCAGGCCCAGCCGAACTCATGGACCAGCGGCCCCAGCACCAAGGCCGAATCCACCACCCGGCCGGTGATCACCACCTCCGCCCCGGCGGCGAGGGCCTCGGCGATCGGCTGGGCGCCGAAATAGGCGTTGGCGCTGAGCGTCGTCGACATGTCTGGCGCGCCGGCGCCGGAGAACATCTCCTGCTCCGCGGCGAACTCCCTCACGCGGGGGCGCAGGTCGTCGCCGTCCACGATGGCGATTTTGAAGCTGAGGCCCGCCTCGGCGGCCAGTTCCTCCATCCGCGCCCGGCAGGCGGCCGGGTTCAGGCCGCCGGCGTTGGTGACCAGCTTCACCCCGCCGGCC
>CANJKG010000116.1 GCA_947474775.1 Caulobacteraceae bacterium
CCCGACATGCTGCTGCTGGACGAGCCCACCAACCACCTGGACGCCGAGAGCGTGGCCTGGCTGCAGCACCACCTGGAGGCCTTCCCGGGCTGCGTCATCCTGGTCACCCACGATCGCTACTTCCTGGACCAGGTGACCAAGTGGACCCTGGAGCTCGATCGCGGCAAGGGCATCCCCTACGAGGGCAACTACTCCGGCTGGCTGGAGCAGAAGACCAAGCGGGTGGTGCAGGAGCAGTCCGAGAGCGAGGCCCGCCAGCGCGCCATGACCCGCGAGCTGGAATGGGTGCGCTCCGGCGCGAAGGCGAGGCAGGCCAAGTCGAAGGCCAGGCTGGCGGCCTATGACGAGATGGTCCGAGAGCAGGAGACCTCCCGCCAGGCCCAGACCTTCGCCACCATCCAGATCCTCCCCGGTCCGCGCCTGGGCAATGTGGTGCTGGAGGCCGACAAGCTCAGCAAGGCCTACGGCGACAAGGTGCTGTTCGAGGACCTGTCGTTCAAGCTGCCCCCCAACGGCATCGTGGGCGTGATCGGGCCCAACGGGGCGGGCAAGTCGACCCTGTTCAAGATCATCACCGGCCAGGAGCAGCCGGACGGCGGGACCTTCCGGGTCGGCGAGACGGTGAAGCTGTCCTATGTGGACCAGAGCCGTGACGCGCTGGATCCCAACAAGACGGTCTGGCAGGAGGTGTCAGGCGGCCTGGACGTGCTGGCGGTGGGCAAGCGGGAGATCAATACGCGCTCCTATGTGGGCTCGTTCAACTTCCGCGGCGGCGACCAGCAGAAAAAGGTGGGCCAGCTGTCCGGCGGGGAGCGCAACCGCGTCCACCTGGCCAAGACGCTCACCACCGGCGGCAACGTCATCCTGCTCGACGAGCCCACCAACGACCTGGACATCGAGACCCTGCAGAACCTCGAGGAGGCGTTGGAGGAGTTCGCCGGCTGCGCGGTGGTGATCAGCCACGACCGCTGGTTCCTGGACCGGCTATGCACCCACATTCTGGCCTTCGAGGGCGACAGCCACGTGGAATGGTTCGAGGGCAACTTCGAAGCCTATGAAGAGGACAAGAAGCGCCGCCTGGGCGCCGACAGCCTGATCCCGCACCGGATCAAGTTCCACAAGTTCACGCGGTAGTTGCGCGTCCGGGGCAGGCGCGTCAGCGTACAATCCTCGGGCGTCATTCTCCGTTCAGAACGAGGCCTCATGATCGGCGGCTCTAGCGGACGCCGTTGGAGATTCGCATGGCCGCGCCGACCGCCCTCGAGCAACTGGTCCTCGAGTACATCAACGACGCGCGGATCGACCCGCTGGGCAACGCGGCGCGCTACATGAGCGGCTATGGGGCCATCGCCACCTCGGGCGATGCGGCGATCAACAATGCGCTGCGGTTCTTCGGGGTCTCTGGCCCCGCGCTGCAGCAGGCGTACGCCGCCCTGGTCCCGACCAATCCGGTGGCCTGGAGCGACCAGCTATCCAACGCGGCCCTCCTGCACAACGCTGCGATGATCTCGTCCGACACCCAGACCCACCAGGCGCCGGGCGAGCCCGACCTGGGCGTGCGGCTGACCAGCGCCGGCTACAACTTCTCCACCGCCGGGGAGAACGTCTTCGCCTTCGCCTCAAGCGCGCTGTTCGGCCACGCCGGCTTCATGGTCGACTGGGGCCAGGGCCCGGACGGCATGCAGTCGCCGGCCGGACACCGGATCAGCATCATGAACCCAGCCTTCCGCGAGGTGGGGATCGCGGTGACCCTGGAGACCAACAGCGCCACCCAGGTGGGGCCGCAGGTGGTGACCCACGACTTCGCCACGCGGCAGGGCTCGACCGCCCCGATGATCGTCGGCGTGGCCTATGCCGACACCGACGGCGACGACTTCTATTCCGTGGGCGAGGGACGCGCCGGGCTGAGCGTGTCGGCGGGGAACGCCAGCACCTTAGGCTTCGACACCGGCGGCTACACCTTGCAGACCTCCGCCGGGACCCAGACGGTGACCTACAGCGGGGCGGGCCTGGCAGGTCCGGTCTCGGTCACCCTGAACCTGAGCGCCGGGACCAATGTGAAGATCGACTTCGTGGGCGGCGTGGAGCTGAAGACCTCGGCCTCGGCCACGGTCTCGGGCGCGATCACCAATCTTGAGATCATCGGCGCGGTGGGGCGGTCACTGACGGCGTCGGGATCGAACGCGCGCAACATGTCGGGCGCCTCGGGGAATGACAGCCTGCAGGGCGGCTCGGGCGCCAACTACATCCGCGGAAACGGTGGCAACGACAGCATCACCGGCGGGACGGGCTTCGACGACATCAACGGCAACATGGGCAATGACACTGCCCGCGGCGGGGATTTCGACGACTGGGTGGTGGGCGGCAAGGACAACGACAGCCTGTCTGGCGACGCCGGCGGCGACCTGGTCTACGGTAATCTGGGCGACGACACCTGCGACGGCGGGGACGGGAACGACATCATTCGGGGCGGCCAGGACAACGACGTCGTGCGCGGCGGTGCGGGCGCCGACTATGTGTCCGGCGACCGGGGGAACGACACGGTCTCAGGGGGCCTGGGCGCGGACCTGTTCCACAGTTTCGGCGACGCGGGGATCGACCGGGTGCTGGACTTCAGCGCCGCCGAGGGCGACCGGGTGCTGCTGGACCTGGGGACCACCTTCACCACCGCTCAGGCCGGGGCGGACACGGTGGTGAGCATGACCGGCGGCGGGCAGGTGGTTCTGGTGGGGGTGCAGCTATCGACGCTGCAGCCGGGGTGGATATTCGTCGGCTGATCGCGCATCGATCAACGAGCGATAACCAGCGGGCGATTCCAGTTCATGGCGGAGATCATCGGCACCTCGGGCGCCGACAGCCTGACCGGAACCGCCGGTGACGACACCCTGCAAGGCGGCCTGGGGGACGACACGCTCGACGGCGGGGCGGGCCTGGACACGGTCACCTTCGGCAATCCCAGCGCTGCGGTGAACGTCAATCTGTCGGAGCGGCGTTCCGTCTCGCAGAACGGCGGTGAGGGAACCGACCGCTACATCAGCATCGAGAACGCGGTGGGTAGCCCGTTCAACGACGCCCTGACCGGCGACGCCGCCGGCAACCGCCTGGATGGCGCCCAGGGGGACGACAACCTGTCGGGCCTGGCGGGCGACGACACCCTGGCCGGCGGCGCGGGGACCGACGTGCTGTCCGGCGGCGAAGGCGCCGATGTGTTCGAGGTCACCCCAGGCTCCAGTCCCACTGCCGCAGGGGTCCTCGAGGTGGACCGGGTCACCGATTTCACCACCGCCGACCGCCTGCTGTTCCGGGGCGGGCCCGCCGTGACCGCCTCCAACTTCTTCCGGCTGAACGTGCCCGGAGGGTTCGAGGCCGGAGCCCAGGTGTCCCTGGAGATGCACGCGGCGGGATTCCAGTACGTGGCGGTCAGCATCGGTAACGCCTCCGTGGTGGTCTTCGTCCCTGCGCTAGGCGAGGCGGTGCTGCTGACCAACTTCAGCAATCTGGGCCTGTCGTCCGACAACATCCTGAGCGCCCCGCTGGCCACGGCCACGCCGAAGCAGCTGGGGTCGGCCGACGCCGACAGCGTGACCCTGGGCGAGGCGGCGGACAACTTCGACGGCGCCGGGGGTGACGACACCCTGGACGGCGGCGGCGGCGGCGACCTGCTGGCCGGCGGCGACGGCGGCGACGTGATCCGGGGCGGCCCGGGCGACGACACGCTGGACGGCGGGACGGGCGCCAACTACCTGCGCGGCGACGATGGCCCCGACAGCCTCGCCGGCGGGGTGGGCTTCGACGACATCAACGGCAACATGGGCAATGACACCGCGCGCGGCGGGGATTTCGACGACTGGGTGGTGGGCGGCAAGGACAACGACAGCCTGTCCGGCGAGGCCGGCGGCGACCTGGTCTATGGCAACCTGGGCGACGACACCTGCGACGGCGGGGACGGGAACGACGTTCTCCGGGGCGGCCAGGACAACGACGTCGTCCGGGGCGGCGCCGGGGCGGACTATGTCTCGGGCGACCGGGGTGATGACACCGTCTCAGGGGGCCTGGGCGCGGACCTGTTCCACAGCTTCGGCGACGCCGGGATCGACCGGGTGCTGGACTTCAGCGCCGCCGAAGGGGACCGGGTGCTGCTGGACCCGGGCACGACCTTCACCACCGCGCAGGCCGGGGCGGACACGGTGGCGAGCCTGACCGGCGGCGCCCAGGTGGTGCTGGTGGGCGTGCAGCTGTCGACGCTTCCGGCGGGGTGGATCTTCGTCTCCTAGGCGCGATGCCCGTCACGCGCATAAGTTGTTGACCGGATTAAATGCCATGCGCCAAGCTCAGGGCGGGGCCAGGGGCGGGTTGCGTTCGCGACGACGCTTTCAGTGGAGTGGCGTCGGCGATGACTGAGATCAGTTTCTTCTCGCCGATGGTGTTCAATGGCGATCCGGGCGTGGCGGCTTCGGCCAACTGGCTGCGCGCGTTCCTGGGCTCGGGCGCCTTTTCGGTGCAGAGCGCCACGGCCAATGAGGTGGTGCTGAACGCCTCGCCCGGGTCCAGCCTGGCCGGGTTCAGGGTGACCCTGACCCCGGTGACGACCTTCACCCCCACGCCGGGCGGACTGGCGCCGATGACCGGGGCGGTGGGCGAGGTGTCGCTTTACAACGCCAGCGGGATGCTGGTCTCCAGCGTCTCGGACCTGCCGGCGAACACGGGTTTCGCCGCGCTTGGGGGCACGGACCTGTTCGCAACGGCGGGGGCGGATTTCATCGGCTCCAGCGGGGCCGATACGCTGACGGGTTTCCCAGGCAATGACGCCATCGAGGGTGGCTCCGGGAACGACTACCTGGAAGGTGGCCCTGGCGCCGGTAGTGACATCCTGGTGGGCGGACCGGGCGCAGACACCATGATCGGCGGCGGCGGCAACGACGGCATCTTCGCCGGTGACGGCGTCGACTTCGCCGATGGGGGAGCGGGCGAGGACGTGGCGTTCCTGACAGACGCGGCAGGCTTCATGGAGGTTTGGCTGAACCAGACGGCTCCGGCCGGACAGATCCGGCTCGACAACATGGAGTACGTGCTGGTGGGCAACCCGGGCGCCCGCATCCACGGATCGAGCGCCAGGGAGATCCTGCTGGGCGGGAACGGTCGTGACGAGTTCGACGGATCTGACGGCAATGACATCCTGGCCGGCTTCGGGGGCGACGACATTCTGCGCGGCGGCGCAGGCGGCGACATCCTGGAAGGTGGGCCGGGCGCCGATTTGATGGACGGCGGGCCGGGCGTGGACCTGGGCGATTTCTCGGAGGCGCCTGGCGCGCTGACCATCGACCTGAGGATCACGGGCGGGCAGCAGACCGGCTATGGCCTCGACACCCTCATCGGCATCGAGGACCTGTTCGGCTCGGCGTTCAACGACACCCTGACCGGGAACGCCGCGAACAACTACTTCCGGGATGACGACGGCGCGAACCGTATGGAGGGCCTGGAAGGCGATGACTATCTGGACACCGGGTTTGGCCCGGACACGGCGTCCGGCGGCCTGGGTAACGACACCATCGACGACTACGCGGGGCCCAACTACCTGCGCGGTGACGAGGGTAACGACTACATCTATGGTGGCGCTGACTTCGGCGACCTCAACGGCAACATGGGGAACGACACCGTCGACGGCCATCTGGGCGACGACTGGGCCGTGGGCGGCAAGGACGACGACCTGATACGGGGTGGAGCCGGGTCCGACCTGGTCTATGGCAACCTGGGAAACGACACCTGCGAGGGCGGGGTGGGGAACGACATCGTCCGGGGCGGTCAGGGCGACGACACCCTGAACGGGGGCGACGGCGCCGACTATGTCTCGGGCGACCGGGGCAACGACACGGTGGCCGGCGGGGCCGGGGCCGATTCCTTTCACACCTTCTCGGAAGCCGGGATCGACCGGGTGACCGACTTCAATGCCGCGGAAGGGGATCGGGTGCAGCTCGATCCGGGGACGACCTATACGGCGCGGCAGGACGGCGGCGACACCATCGTCGACATGGGCAATGGAAACCAGATGGTGCTGGTGGGGATCACCCTGACCTCGCTGCCGGCCGGCTGGATCTTCGGGGCGTAGGTTACATATCCATACCGATCATCAACCCCACCGCGGGGTATGGAAGGCCTAGGCGCTTGGCGCGTGGGAGCGTATAATTCAGGCGTCACCTCGCTCGTTCGCACCCCTTGACATAAAGACATAAAGATATCTTTATGTGGCTCATGACCTTGTCATCGGGCCGAGCCGTCGAGCTGCTGCGCGCCGCGGGCGAACCCACGCGGCTGCGCATCCTGGCGCTGCTGGCCCGGGAGGAGCTGGCGGTCCTTGAGCTGTGCCGGATCCTCGATCAGAGCCAGCCGCGAGTGTCCCGCCACCTGAAGCTGCTGGCCGAGGCCGGGCTGGTGGAGCGGTTCCCGGACGGGGCCTGGGTGTTCTACCGACGCGTGGAGGCCGGTGAGGCGGGCGAACTGATCTTCCGGCTGCTGGCGGGGATCGACGCGCAGGACGCCGCCTTCGCCCGCGACGCCGAGCGGCTTCTGACGGTGGAGCGGGAGCGGGCCTCCGACGCCGGGGAGTATTTCGCGCGCAACGCGGCGCGCTGGGACGAGATCCGCTCGCTCTATGTGGCCGAGGCCTCCGTGGAGGCCGAGATCGTCAAGGCGGCGGGCCCAGGGCCGTTCCGCCGACTGGTGGACCTGGGCAGCGGGACGGGACGGATGCTGACCCTGCTGGGCGGCCGTGCGGAGGCGGCGCTGGGGCTCGACCTGTCGCAGCAGATGTTGAACATCGCCCGCAACCAGGTGGCCGAGGCGGGCCTGGCGGGCTGCGAGCTGCGCCACGGGGACATCTTCGCCACCCGCCTGCCGGACGGCTTCGCCGACCTGGTGGTGGTCCACCAGGTGCTGCACTACCTGGCCGACCCGGCCGCGGCGGTGAAGGAGGCGGCGCGGATCGTCGGCGACGGCGGTCGGCTGGTGATCGCCGACTTCGCGCCGCACGCGCTGGAATATCTGCGCGAGCAGCACCGGCACCGGCGGCTGGGATTCGCCGACGGCGAGATGAGCCGCTGGCTGCATGAAGCCGGCCTTAAGAATGTGCGCATAACAAACCTGCCACCCGAGCGGGCCGAAGGCTTGACGGTGAAAATTTGGACCGCCGAACGCGCCGGCGAGCAACAACGGAGCGCCGCATGAGCCCCTCTGACGCCGTACTGGGCCCGATCGCGCGGGCCGGCGTGGGCGGGACCAGCCGCCCGAACGTCTCGTTCGAGTTCTCGCCGCCGAAGACGCCGGAGGCCGAGGTGAGCCTGTGGGAGGCGATCCGCCGGCTGGAGCCGCTGGATCCCACCTTTGTCTCGGTGACCTATGGCGCTGGGGGCTCCACCCGCGACCGCACGCACCGCACGGTGCTGCGGATGCTGAAGGAGACCACCCTGAGGCCCGCCGCGCACCTGACCTGTGTCGAGGCGAGCCGGGCCGAGGTGGACGAGGTGATCACCGACTACTGGAATGCAGGCATCCGCCACATCGTCGCCCTGCGCGGCGATCCGCCGGGGCAGATCGGCGGGGCCTATACGCCGCGCGCCGACGGCTATCGCAACGCCACGGAGCTCACCGCCGGGATCAAGGCCATCGGGGACTTCGAGGTGAGCGTGGGCTTCTATCCGCACGTGCACCCGGAGAGCCCGTCGCTGGAGCACGACATCGACGTGCTGAAGGCCAAGATCGACGCCGGCGCCACGCGGGCGATCACCCAGTTCTTCTTCGACCTCGACGGGTTCCTTAGGACCATGGAGACGGTGCGCAAGGCCGGCGTGACCATACCGATCTCGCCGGGGATCATGCCGGTGACCAACTTCAAGGGCCTGAAGAAGATGGCCGGGCCGATCGGCATCCAGCTGCCGGCGTGGCTCGCCAACCTGTTCGAGGGCCTGGACAAGGACCCGGAGACCCGGCGGCTGATCTCGGCCTCGGTGGCCACGGAGCTGTGCGCGCGGCTGGCCGAGGAAGGCTTCGAGGACTTCCATTTCTACACCCTGAATAGGGCCGAACTGGTCTATGCGATCTGCCGGGTGTTGGGCGTGCGCGAGCCGGTTCCGGCGGCGGAGGTGGCGGCATGACGAGGACCGAACGCATCGCGGCGCTGAAGGCAGCGGCCAAAGAACGGGTGCTGATCCTCGACGGCTCCTGGGGCGTGATGTTCCAGAAGCGCGGGCTGTCGGAGGAGGACTACCGCGGCGAGCGGTTCAAGGACCACCAGGGCCAGATGAAGGGCAACAACGACATCCTGTGCCTGACCCGGCCGGATATCGTGGGCGAGCTGCATGACGCCTATTACGCGGCGGGCGCCGACATCTCGGAGACCAACACCTTCTCGTCGACCTCCATCGGCCAGGCGGAATACGCCCAGGAGGGGGCGGTGCGCGACATCAACCTGGCCGGCGCCCGGATCGCCCGCGAGGTCGCCGACCGCTGGACGGCGAAGGAGCCGGACAAGCCCAGGTTCGTGGCCGGCTCCATAGGCCCGCTGCCGGTGATGCTTTCGATGAGCTCGGACGTGAACGATCCCGGCGCGCGCAAGGTGACCTTCGACCAGGTCTACGCGGCCTATGCCGAGCAGGTGAAGGCGCTGCACGACGGCGGCGTGGACCTGTTCCTGATCGAAACCATCACCGACACGCTCAACTGCAAAGCCGCGATCAAGGCGATCATGGACCTCACCGACCAGGGCTATGAGGAGCTGCCGATCTGGATTTCCGGCACCATCACCGACCGCTCGGGGCGCACGCTCTCGGGCCAGACGGTGGAGGCGTTCTGGAATTCCGTGAAGCACGCCAAGCCGTTCGCCATCGGGCTGAACTGCGCCCTCGGCGCCGACCTGATGCGGCCGCATATCGCCGAGCTGGCGCGGGTGGCCGACACCCTGGTCTCGGCCTATCCCAACGCGGGCCTGCCCAACGCCATGGGCGAGTACGACGAACAGCCGGACGAGACCGGCCACGCCCTGCACGCCTGGGCCGAACAGGGGATCGTCAATATCCTGGGCGGCTGCTGCGGGACTACGCCGGAGCACATCAGGCACGTGGCCGACGAGGTGCGGGGCTTGAAGCCGCGGGCTGTGCCTGAACGGCCGAAGGCCATGCGGCTGGCGGGGCTGGAGCCGTTTGAGCTTGCGTAACCGGCTGTCATCCCGGTTTCGCGGCACGCCAAGCCAGGGACCCATGATCGCAGGCGCCGCATGATGGCAATGCCTCTCGACAGAGACTATTCGAGCAACTCTTGAGCTTATGGGTCCCGGTTCTGCGGCGCTCCGCGCCTTGACCGAGATGACAGGTTTTTACGGAATGCGCCCAGTCTTCATCAATGTCGGCGAGCGGACCAACGTCACCGGCTCGGCCAAATTCCGCAAGCTGGTGGCGGAGGGGAACTATCCCGAGGCGCTCTCCGTGGCGCGCCAGCAGGTCGACGCGGGCGCCTCGGTCATCGACGTCAACATGGACGAGGGGCTGCTGGATTCGGTCGCCGCCATGCGGACCTTCCTGAACCTGATGGCCGCCGAGCCGGACATCGCCCGGGTGCCGGTGATGATCGATTCTTCCAAGTGGGAGGTGATCGAGGCCGGCCTGAAGTGCGTGCAGGGCAAGGGCATCGTCAATTCGATCTCCATGAAGGAGGGCGAGGCGAAGTTCATCGAACAGGCCCGCGCCTGCCTGCGCTATGGTGCGGCGGTGGTGGTGATGGCCTTCGACGAGCAGGGCCAGGCCGACACGGCGAAGCGCAAGGTGGAGATCTGCCAGCGGGCCTATCGGATCCTCGTGGACCAGGTGGGTTTCCCGGCTGAGGACATCATCTTCGACCCCAACATCTTCGCCGTGGCGACGGGAATCCAGGAGCACGACAACTACGCCGTCGACTTCATCGAGGCGACGCGGATCATCAAGCAGACCCTGCCCTATGCGCGGATCTCCGGCGGGGTCTCCAACGTCAGCTTCTCGTTCCGGGGGAACGAGCCGGTGCGGCGCGCCATCCACGGGGTGTTCCTCTACCACGCCATCGCCGCGGGGATGGATATGGGCATCGTCAACGCCGGCGACCTGCCGGTCTATGACGACATCCCCGAGGAGCTGCGCGAGGCCGTCGAGGACGTGATCCTCAACCGGCCGCAGCGGACCAACATCACCAACACCGAACGGCTGGTGGAGCTGGCGCCCAAGTACAAGG
>CANJKG010000117.1 GCA_947474775.1 Caulobacteraceae bacterium
AGCGCTTGAGCGCGTCCATGGCGTAGGCGGCGCGGGCCGCCATGCCGGGGTCGACGTAGATGCGCAAGGCCACGGTGCGCCCGCTCATGGTGACGAGCTGATCCTCCAGCACGTCCAGCTCGCCGGCCACCAGGGCGAACAGGTAGCAGGGCTTGGGGAAGGGATCGTTCCAGACGGCGTAATGCCGGCCGTCACGCAGTTCGCCCGCCTCGACCAGGTTGCCGTTGGAGAGGAGGCGCTGGAAGCCCTTGTCGGCCTCGATGCGGATGGTGAAGCGCGACAGCACGTCGGGGCGGTCGGGCCAGAAGGTGATCTTGCGGAAGCCCTCGGCCTCGCACTGGGTGCAGAAGCGGCCGCCGGACATGTAGAGGCCGTCCAGCGCCTTGTTGTTCTGCGGATCGATCTCGACCTCGGTCTCCAGCTGGAAGGCGTCGGGGACGTCGGGGATGGTGAGGTGCTCGGCGTCGATGGTGCGCTGGGCTTCGGAGAGGACGCGGCCGTCTATGGCGACCGAGATGGGCGTCAGGCGCTCGCCGTTAAACTTCAGGGGCTCGGCATGGTCGCAGTTGCGGCGGACCTTGAGGGCGGCCTTGACCCGGGTGGCGGTGGGTTCGAGGACGAAGGTGAGGGTCACCTCGTCGATGAGGAAGGCGGGCGGGCGATAGTCCTGAAGCCGGACGGGCTGGGGCGTTTCCGTGCGCATGGCGGTTCATCTAGTCCCGCGAGGAGGAGGGCGCCAGGGTTGGACGGTGAGGACGCTCGCTTGCCGTGGGTCGGGACTCGCCAATGAGGTGGTCTGCGCCGCTAAGACCTAGTCTTTCGCCGCCTTCGGCCTCGCCTGCCAGGCGGCATAGCCGCCGACGAGCACCGCCGACGCGAGGGCCAGGGCCGCGACGGCCGGCTTCCCGGCCTTCTCTGCGACCCAGACCGCCACCAGGCCCCAGGCGATGGGGATGCCGTAGACAGGAAGGCGGCCGGTCCGCAGGACGAAAAGCACAACCATCAGGACGGCGAGGAGGCCTGAGAACGCCGCCGCCTGCTGGACGCCGTCCAGCGCGCCCACGGCCGTCAGGACGGTCAGGATGTTAAGCGCCGAGGCGATGGTCAGCCAACCCGCCAGCAGACTGAGCGGCCACCAGACGAAGATCCTGTCCTTGAGGCTGGTGGTCGTTGGCGCCACACGCCAGAGCGCGGCCGTCAGGGTGGCGGCAGACACCAGGATGATCCCCACGCTGGCCCACTTCCAGTCGAGCGTGGAGGCGACGATCCAGAGCCCACAGCCCAGGATCGCGATGAAGGCGGGCGGCGCGATGCGGTGCAGGCGCAGATCGTCGCGATTGCGGGGCAGGGCCTGCCAGACGGCGTAGGCGACCAGCCCCGCGTAAATCACGGACCAGATCGAGAAGGCGTAGGGCGCGGCCCGCAGGGTCCCGTCGCCATCACCGGCGAATTCCGACGCGGAAAGGCCCAGGTCCATCAGCGACTGGAGGGCCGGGACGAGGATGGCGAAGGTCACGGCCGCGGGAATCGCGAGCCGTCGCAGGGCGACGCTCACGGGCCGTCCCCCCCGTCCGGCAGCGCCTTCGCGCCGCTCATCCCGGGCAGGTAGAGGCCGCTGGCGATCCCAGCCACGAAGCCCTCCGGCCGGAACCGGGGCCCGAACTGCGCGCAGGGGTCGTCATCGGAATCGATCTTCCGCGACTTCAGCCCCTTGGGCGTCATGGTCGCCGCCGCGACGTCGGCGAAGGGTTCGGCGAACTGAAGCGCGTCGCCAAGGCGATTCAGAGAGGGGTCGTCGGCGCCGACCGCAGTCGCGTCACGGTTCCAGACCAGCGCCGCCGCCTGGCGCCCGCCGGTCATCACCAATTCGGCCTCGGCCCCCAGGCCACCGAGCGTGCCGGGCATACGCAGGCCAACAGGGCCCGGGATGAAGAAACCAACGGCGGCCGATGCGGCCGACGCCGTGCGGCCCGTGGGCTTCACGCGGGTGATCACCGTCCTGACCCGCGCGTCGGCCTCGGTGGAATCATAGGTGAGCTCGTAGCGCTCGCTGACCTCGAAGCACATCTGCGCGTCGAGCTCCCGCAGCAGCAACGCCCGCTCCTGGTCGTTGAGCCAGCCGGTCTGCGCGTCGGCCGTGATCCGCACCGGCTCAATCAGCACACGGCGCACGGTCTCAAGCTCCGCCTCGTTCTTACGCTCCGAAATCCCCGTGCGCAGGGTTCCTGGCCGTGCCGTCAGGCCCTCGTAGCTGGACAGGGAGCCCGATGGCGCCCCCGGCGTGGCGCACGCGCCCAGCGACAGGCAGACCAGCAGAGGTGCGACAAGCGGTTTCACGGTATCCTCGGGTTGGGCGTCGCAGCAACAACGCCCGACGCGCTCCACGGTTGCGCCATTTGGCGGGGAGAACGCCGAACAGGTACCCATGCCGGCGGCGACTTCGAAGGATCGCTCGTTGGATCACTCCCGTATCAGGGGAATGGCAACGACAAGTTCGCGCGGGTCTGGTCTAAAGGCAGGACGGTCTCAGATTGGAATGCTCATATGAAACGCCTTGCCCTCGCCAGCGCGATTGCCGGCCTCGCTGTTTCCGGCTCGGCCCATGCCGCGGTCAACCTCATAACCAACGGCAGCTTCGAAACCGGCGACACCTTCGCCTGGGACTACAGCGGCGCCGTGGGCGACCCCTACCCGGCGGCCATCATCGGCTATAACAACAACCTCGGCTATGATGACGGCGCGTTCGGCGAGCTGATCCCGCCCGACAACAGCGCGTCGGGCAGCCCCGACCCGGTCGGCAGCTACGCCGCCTATTTCGTCAGCGACTTCGCGGCGTTCGAGACGCTTTCGCAGGACGTGTTCCTCAATCCCGGCGTCTATTCGATCGGCTTCTCGGTCTACATCCCGTTCAACGGCCAGGGTAATCCCAACGACGCCGGCTTCACCGGTTCGGTGGCCGGCCAGACGCTCGCGAGCTTCAACATCGGCTCCAATCCCGCCGGCAACTGGATGCACTATTACGGTGTGGCCAACATCCTCTCGGCCGGGACCTACACGACGGCCTTCACCTTCTCCACGGGCGGCTACCCGGCCAAGGACATCGTCATCGACCGGGTCTATCTGGTGAAGGGCGACGTCGGCATCGTCCCGGAGCCCGCCACCTGGGCGATGATGATCGTGGGCTTCGCCGGCGTGGGGGCCACCCTGCGCCGCCGCCGCGCGAGCCTCGCGGCCGCGACCGCCTGACCGATCCGGGTCACGGACACAACGAGCCCCGGCGTTTCGCCGGGGCTTTTTGTTTGCCGCAAGCCCGGGAGATCCTGTCCCCATGCGACGGATAAGGCCCTTCCCAAAATTGACGGGAAGTCATATTCCCGAGCCGCAAGAGACGCCGGGCAGGAATGGACAGGACATGAATTTCGATTTCTCGGACGACCAGAAGTTCCTCAAGGCCGAAGCGCGCAAGTTCCTGGAAGCCAATTCGCCGACCACGCGGGTGCGCACCGTGCTGAACGACGACGCCACGCCGCATGACGCGGCGCTCTGGAAGGCGGTCGGCGAGCAGGGCTGGCTGGGGGCGGCGATCCCGGAGGCATACGGCGGCCTGGGCCTGGGCCACCTGGAGCTATGCGTGATCGCCGAGGAGCTGGGGCGGTCCCTGGCGCCGATCCCGTTCGCCTCGACGGTCTATTTCCTGGCCGAGTCGGTGATGCTGGCCGGGGACGAGGCGCAGAAGGCCGACATCCTGCCGCGCATCGCCGCGGGCGAGGTCATCGGGGCGCTGGCGACCTCGGAAGGCCCGGGCGTGGTCGGCCCCGCGACGGTGGGCGCCACGGTCTCGGGCGGCTGGCTTTCGGGGGTGAAGCTGCCGGTGACGGACGGCGGGATCGCTGACCTGGCCCTGGTGCTGGCCAAGGAGAACGGCCAGGCGGGGCTCTATCTGGTGGACCTGAACGGGGCGGGCGTGAGCCGCGAGACGCTGACCACCCTGGACCCCACGCGGGACGCGGCCAAGCTGACGTTCAAGGACGCGCCGGCCCAGCGCCTCGGGGCGGCGGGCGAGGGCTTTCCGCTGTTGGAGCAGGTGTTGGACCGGGCCGCGGTGCTGCTGGCCTTCGAGCAGTGCGGGGGCGCCGACAGGGCCCTGGAGATGGCCAGGGACTATGCGCTGGAGCGCTACGCCTTCGGGCGCGTGATCGGCTCCTACCAGGCGATCAAACACAAGCTCGCGGACATGTACATCAAGAACCAGGTGGCGCGGTCGAACGCCTATTACGGGGCCTGGGCGCTGAACACGAGCGCGCCGGAGTTGCCGGTGGCGGCGTCGGCCGCGCGGATCGCGGCGTGCGAGGCCTACTGGTACGCGGCCAAGGAGAATATCGAGACCCACGGCGGCATCGGCTTCACCTGGGAGATGGACTGTCACCTCTACTACCGCCGCTCGCGGCAGCTGGCGCTGGTGGCCGGGGCGCCCCGGGTCTGGAAGGAGCGGCTGGTGAGCCACCTCGAACGGCGCAACGCGGCTTAAGGGACGGGTCATGGATTTCAAGGACACCCCGGAAGAAGCCGCCTACCGCGCCCAGGTGCGCGACTGGCTGACGGCCAATGCGCCCAAGCACGGCTTCCCGCTGGACACCAGCAAGCCGGACTACATGCCCCGCGCCAAGGTGTGGCAGGCGGAGAAGGCGGCGGCTGGCTATGCCTGCATCACCTGGCCCAAGGACTGGGGCGGCCAGGGCGGGACGCCGGTGCAGAACGTGATCTACGCCGAGGAGGAGGGGCCCTACCAGACGCCCTCGGCGCTGTTCTCCATCGGGCTGGGGATGTGCCTGCCCACGGTAATGACCGTAGCGGACGAGGCGACCAAGACCCGGTTCGTCGGTCCGGCCATGCGCGGCGAGGAGATCTGGTGCCAGCTGTTCTCCGAGCCCTCGGGCGGGTCGGACGTGGCGGCGGTGCGGACCCGGGCCGTGAGGTCCGACGACGGGTCCGGCGACTGGATCATCAACGGCCAGAAGGTATGGACCACGGGGGCGCAGTTCTCCGACTACGGCATCATCATCACCCGAACCGACCCCGACGTGCCCAAGCACAAGGGCATGACCATGTTCTGGGTGGACATGCGCGACCCGGGCGTCGAGGTCAGGCCCATCCACCAGATGTCCGGCGGCTCGAAGTTCAACGAGGTGTTCATCACCGACGTCCGCGTGAAGGACAGCCAGCGGCTTGGGGCGGTGGGCGACGGCTGGAAGGTCTCGCTGGTCACCTTGATGAACGAGCGGCTGAGTGTGAGCGGGGTGCGTCCGCCCGGCTGGCCGGCCTTCCTGGATGCGGCGCGGGCCACGCCGGAGGCCATGCAGGACCGGGCGCTGCGCGAGAAGCTGGCGGACTGGTATGTCCAGGCCGAGGGGCTGCGCCATACCCGCAACCGGACCATGACCGCGCTGTCGAAGGGCGAGACGCCCGGGCCGGAAAGCTCCATCGGCAAGATCGTGCTGACCGACTATCTCCACGACCTGTCCAGCGAGGCGGTGGACATGCTGGACCAGTACGGGATCATCGACGACCCGGCGCTGTCGCCGGCCAACGCGGCGCCGCAGGCCATGTGGGTGGGCAATCCGGGGCTGCGACTGGCGGGCGGCACGGACGAAATCCTGCGCAACATCATCGCCGAGCGGGTGCTGGGCCTGCCGGGCGACATCCGCGTCGACAAGGACGTGGCCTTCAAGGACATGCCGAGAGGTCGATAGGCGCCATGGATTTCAGCGACACGCCCGAGGAAGCCGCCTACCGCAAGGCGGCGCGCGATTGGCTGGCGGCCCATGCGCCCAAGCACAACTTCCCGGTGAAGATGCACGAGCCGGACTTCCTGCCCCGCGCCAAGCTCTGGCAGGCGGAGAAGGCGGCGGCGGGCTACGCCTGCATCACCTGGCCCAAGGAATGGGGCGGGCAGGGCGGAACGGCGGTGCAGAATGTGATCTTCCTGCAGGAGGAGCAGCCCTACGACGCGCCGGTGCAGGCGTTCACGGTCGGGCTGGGGATGTGCCTGCCGACGGTGATGACGCTGTCGGACGAAGAGACCAAGCAGCGGTTCGTGGGGCCGGGCATCCGCGGCGAGGAGGTCTGGTGCCAGCTGTTCTCCGAGCCGTCCGGCGGGTCGGACGTGGCCTCGGTGCGGACCCGGGCGGTGCGGGCCGAGGACGACTCCGGCGACTGGATCATCAACGGCCAGAAGGTGTGGACCAGCGGCGCACACCACGCCGACTTCGGGATCATCATAACCCGCACCGACCCCGACGCGCCCAAGCACAAGGGCATGACCATGTTCTGGGTGGACATGCGCGACCCCGGCGTCGAGGTGCGGCCCATCCACCAGATGTCGGGCGGCTCGCACTTCAACGAGGTGTTCCTGACCGAGGTGCGGGTGAAGGACAGCCAGCGGCTGGGGGCGGTCAACGAGGGCTGGAAGGCCTCGCTGGTCACCCTGATGAACGAGCGGCTGACGGTGAGCGGCGGCGGGCACGCCAACTGGGGGCAGTTCCTGCAGGCGGCGCGCGAGGTCGTCGGCGGGGACGGGGCGTCGGCGCTGCAGGACCGGGCGCTGCGCGAGAAGCTGGCCGACTGGTACGTCCAGGCCGAGGGGCTGAAGCACACCCGTAACCGGACCATGACCGCCCTGTCGAAGGGCGAGACGCCGGGTCCGGAGAACTCCATCGGCAAGCTGGTGCTGACGACCTATGTCCAGGAACTGGCGAACCAGGCGGTGGAGATGATGGACCAGTACGGGATCATCGCCGATCCGGCGCTGACCCCGCTGCGGGGGGTGCTGCAGGCTGCGGCCCTGTCGTCGCCGGGTAGCCGGCTGGCGGGCGGCACGGACGAGATCCTGCGCAACATCATCGCCGAGCGGGTGCTGGGCCTGCCGGGCGAAATCCGCCTGGACAAGTCCGTGGCGTTCAAGGACCTGCCGACGGGGCGGTAGATTTCCAACCCTTCACGACGGCATCGCCGGGCTTGTCCCGGCGACAAATGAACACCGGATGGCGCAGGCTGCGTGCGGCGCACGCGGTATCCAACTCACAGTCTCGGAGATCATGGGTGGCCGGGACAAGCCCGGCCATGACGTCTCATAGTTTTGAGATTGAACTAAGCGCTGAGGGCCAGGGGCGCCGGTCTGCGCGAGTCGGCGACCAGGCGGGAGTAGATCCGCATCAGGCCTTCGAAGGTGAAGTTCCAGCTGTGGCGGGACTCGGCGCGCCGCCGCGCGGCCTGGGCGAGGGCGGGCAGGTCGCGGGCGAACAGGGCCTCGATGGCGGCGGCCAGGCCCGAGGCGTCGGCGGTGTCGGCCCGCTGGCCCACGGTCTCGTCGATCAGCTCGCCGACCCCGCCCTTGCGCGGGCCGACCACGGGTAGGCCGGCGGCCAGGGCCTCCAGCACCACCAGGCCGAAGATCTCCTGCTCATTGGCGTGCAGGAAGGCGTCGCAGCTGGCGATCAGGGTTGCGAGCTTCTGCGGGTCGCGCTCGAAGTCCAGGCCGATGACCTGGGGCGAATAGCGGGCGTCCCTGCCGGCGCCCACCAGCAGCAGGCGGTAGGAGCCGCCCAGGAGTTCGACGGCGTCGATCATGGCCTCAACGTTCTTCTCGCGGGCCGGGCGCCCGGCGAACACCAGTAGGCGGGTGTCGGCCGCCAAGCCCAGGCGGCGGAGCAGCCTGGCGCGGTCGGCGCGGGCGGGGTGGAACAGGTCGGTGTCGACGCCGAGGGCCTGGACGCTGACCCGCTTGACGCCGGCCTCGATCAGCTTGCCCGCGGTATGGCGGCTGGGGGCGACCACATGGTCGAAGCGCTGGTAGGCGGCGGCCCAGAAGTTGTAGGCGGGCGCCTCGGCCCAGTCGCCCAGGTGCAGGGCGGCCAGCGCCGCGGCGTCGGTGTGGCAGAAGCCGACCACGGGCACGCCGAGCGCCTCGCCGGCCTCCAGCGCCGCGTGGCCGGGCACGAAGACGTCGCCGGCCTCGATGATGTCCGGCTCCAGGCACCGCAGCACGGTCTCCCACTTGGTGAGGCTGGCCGGCATCCGGTATCCGTCGCCGAAGGGCAAGCGGGCGGCGGCGACAGTGACCATGCCCGGGCCGTCGATGCGGGTCTGGGCGCCGGGCACCACCAGGGTGTGGCGGACATCGGGCCGGTGCTGGTCGAGCCAGGCGCGCTTGGCCGAGAGGTAGCGCTTCACCCCGCCGGAGCGGGGCGCGTACATCATGGTGGTGTCGACCAGACTGAAGCCGGCGGCGGCGCGGCCGCCGATCTCGGCTATTTCCGGGGCGTCTCCCGGCTGGAGACGGATCAGGTTCTCGAATTCCGGCGCGGTGGCGTCGAACACGCGGCTTGGCCCTCTCGACCTGGGGAAGTCTGGTGAAGGCGCAACGGACGAGGGCGGACTTTGATCCCTGCACCGACCTATTGCCCGCGCCGGGGCTCCCCAGTGTCTGGCCAAGATCGGCTCCTCCGCCGAAGGAACGCGCCAGAGCGGCGCGATCCTGATTTGAGTAGCCACGCTTCATGGTCAAGGTGTGACCGGCCTTTCGGCCACGAAAAAAGGGCCGCGGGCTAAGACGCGGCCCTTCTTCCGTTCAGACCCCTGAAAGCTAGCGCTTCAGCGCCTCGCGGGCGGCGTCCTTCAGGTTGCCGACGCCCTTCTGGACCTTGCCGGCGACCCGGTCGGCGGCGCCTTCGCCCTGCAGGCGTTCATTGCCCGTGGCCTTGCCGGCGGCTTCCTTGATGGCGCCCTTGGCGTCCTTGGCTGCGCCTTTGATCTCATCCTTGTGCATCGATCTGTCCTACGCGTCACCGAGGCGGGAAGGGGCCTCGGCTCCCATACGCAGAAGACCGGGGAGAGGTTCCTCAGGCCCTGGGAGCGACACGGTCCAGCAGCGACTGGAAGACCGCACGGGCCATGCGCCGGGCGCCCTGGTCCTCCAGCATGCGGCGTGTCTCGTTGTGGCCGAGGACGAAGCTCTTCATCTGGAAGGCGGCCAGGGCGGCCTGGTCCTTGGCCAGCGGCGGGTCGGTCAGGGCCATGAACTCGTGGACGACGGTCTTCTCCCAGCGGCGCAGGTTGGCCTGGAGCAGGTCGCGGAGCGGACCCGGCTGGTCGTCGAACTCGGCGTTGGCGGCCATGATCAGGCAGCCGCCCGGGGCGCCGGCGGTCTCGGCCCGGTCGAGCCAGCGCTCGAAGATGGCCTCCAGGCGCCCGCGCCCGGCGGGCAGGCCTGCGGCGGGCTCCCAGACGCCTGCAACGAAACTCGCCGCCTCGCGCTCGATCACGGCGTGCTGCATCGCCTCCTTGGAGTCGAAGTGCTTGAAAAGCCCGCTCTTGGAGATACCCACGGCGCCGGCCACATCGTTCAGACTGACGCCGCCCAGGCCCCGGGCGGCGGCCTGACGGGCAGCCTCCTCCAGGATCCGTTCCCGCGTCGCCTCTCCCTTACGCAAGGCCAAACTCCCGCTTGACTCAAAGTGACCGATCGTGCTCTTTTCCCATTTAGCGACCGGTCGTGCTCTTTTCTAGCGGAAGGATCACGAGAATGCAAAGTTTCAGGATAGTGAGCGCGATCGCCGCGATAGCGATGTTCGCGCCAGGGGCGGCCTTGTCCCAGGAGTCGGCTGCGAAGCCGGCGATCGACTGGAGTTGTGAGGGCGACCGCTGCGTGGTGCGGATGGCGGCCTCCCCGGAGGACATGCTGCGGCAGTGCAAGCGGACGGTGCGGGTCACGGGCCCGGTGAGCAGCTACCGGGTGGGCGATCGCGAGCTGACGGGGGCGGAACTGCGGGCCTGCAACCGCTTCGTCATCGCCACCCAGCCGGCGCGAAACTGAGGACCGATTGGTTCCCTTCTCCCGCAAGACGGAGAAGGGAACCGCGGCGTCTGTTGCGGACAGGGCGGGCGGCGGGTATCTGCGTGCGCGAATTCCCCACCACGATTTTTGCGAGAGCGCGGACGCCCCATGGCGCAGCAGTACATTTTCCAGATGCAGGGCCTGACCAAGGCCTTCCCGGGCGGCAAGAAGGTGTTCGAGAACATCTGGCTGTCGTTCTACTCCGACGCCAAGATCGGCGTGGTCGGGGTCAACGGCTCGGGCAAGTCGACCCTGCTGAAGATCATCGCCGGCGTGGACAAGGAGTTCAACGGCGAGGCCAAGGCCGCCGACGGCGTCAAGATGGGCTACCTGGAGCAGGAGCCGCA
>CANJKG010000118.1 GCA_947474775.1 Caulobacteraceae bacterium
AGCATCACCTCGATCCTGCCGCTGCCCGAGGACGAGGCGACCTGGGACCAGTACGACGTGATGTTCTCCACCCGCTCAGGCGGCGTGCGGCGCAACAAGCTGAGCGATTTCATCGGCATCAAGCGCAACGGCAAGATCGCCATGAAGCTGGACGAGGGCGACCAGATCATCGGCGTCGGCGTCTGCAACGCGCAACAGAACGACATTCTGCTGACCACGGCGCTGGGCCGCTGCATCCGCTTCGCCACCGAGGAGGTGCGCGTGTTCGCGGGCCGCGATTCCACCGGCGTGCGCGGCATCCGTCTGGCCGAGGGTGACAGCGTAATCTCCATGGCGATCCTGCGCGCCGTGCCGGCCAGCCCGGCCGAGCGAACCGCCTATCTGAAGCATGCCAAGCTGATGCGCACGGCGGCCGAAGGTGAGGAGGGCGACGAGCCTTCCGCCGTCGAGGAGGACGACGCCGAGGGTGAGGAGCTGGTCAGCCTGACGCCTGAGCGTATCGCCGAGCTGGGCGCCGCCGAGGAGATCATCCTCACCGTGTCCACCGAGGGCTTCGGCAAGCGCACCTCGGCCTATGAGTTCCGCCGCACCGGCCGCGGCGGCCAGGGCCTGCTGGCCCAGGACCTCACCAAGAAGGGCGGCCGGCTGGCGGCCTCGTTCCCCGTGGACGAAGGCGACCAGATCCTGCTGGTCACCGACCAGGGCCAGCTGATCCGCACCCGGGTCGGCCAGGTGCGCCTGGCGGGCCGCAACACCCAGGGCGTCACCATCTTCCGCACCAGCGCCGATGAACATGTGGTCTCGGTGGAGCGTCTCGCCGATTCCGGCGAGGGGGACGAGGAAGACGGCGGGGCCGGCGAGAATGTCGCGGGAACTTAGCCCTTGCCAGATCGCCGCCCGGCGGCGAAAGCGTCATCGAGCAGTTGGGGGGCAGGAGCTGCCATGACGCGCATCGGGCTGTACCCCGGCACGTTCGATCCGATCCATAACGGACACACCGACCTGATCGGCCGCGCCGTAAAGCTGGTCGATAAGCTTGTGCTGGGGATCGCGATCAACGCCGGCAAGGGGCCGATCTTCTCTCTAGAAGAGCGGGTGGCCATGGCCGAGGAGGCGGTGGCGCCGCTGCGCAACCGCGCCGAGATCGTCGTTCAGCCCTTTGAGGGCCTGACCATGCAGTTCGCCCGCGCGGTGGGGGCCCAGGTGATCGTGCGCGGCCTGCGGGCGGTGGCCGACTTCGAGTTCGAATTCCAGATGACCGCCATGAACCAGCAGCTGGACCGCGAGATCGAGACCGTCTTCCTGATGGCCGACCCGCGCCACCAGGCCATCGCCTCCAAGCTGGTCAAGGAGATCGCCACCCTGGGCGGCGACGTGAGCAAGTTCGTCAGCCCCAGCGTGAAGGACCGGCTGCTGGCGAAGGTCGGGCGATAGCCCCAGAGGCTGGCGCGGTCCGCTTCCAGACGCTACGGGTGTCGTCCATGAAGTCCACAGTTCTCGCCGCCCTGGCGGCCGCGTTCGCCACGACCGCCATCGCCCAGGCGCCAGCGCCAGTTCCCGAGACGCCGGCCGCCGCGCCCAAGGCCGCTGACTGGCGGACGATCGACCCAGACCTGTTGCTGGTGATCGACACCAACAAGGGCCGCATCCTGGTGGAGCTGGTCCCCGAGGCGGCGCCGGCCCACGTCCAGCGCATCCAGGAATTGGCCCGGGCGCATTTCTACGACGGCCTGACCTTCTTCCGGGTGATCGAAGGATTCATGGACCAGACCGGAGACCCGCAGAACACGGGGATCGGCGGTTCGGACAAGCCGGACCTGGCGGCCGAGTTCAGCTTCTGGCGCGCCCCGGAGACGCCTTTCGTCACCTTGCAGGATGACATGGTGGCGGAGTCGGGATTCATCCGCTCCCTCACGGTGACCAGCCAGAGCATGAACTTGGCGCCGTTCATGAACGGCAGGGTGCGGGGCTGGGCGCTCTATTGCCCCGGGGTTGCGGCCATGGCCCGCGCCGAGGATCCGAACTCCGCCAACAGCCAGTTCTTCCTGATGCGCGACCGCTACCCGCGCCTGGAGACGCGCTACACGGCCTGGGGCCGCGTCGTCTCCGGCCAGGCGGCGGTGCTGGCGATCAAGGTGGGGGAGCCGGTGGCCGACCCGCAGGACAAGATGGAACGGGTGCGCCTGGCTTCGGATTTGCCAGAGGCGCAACGCCCGAAGGTCAGGGTGATCGATCCGCGCAGCGCGTGGCTGAAGGCCGAGGTCGTGCGGGTCAAGGCCGTGAAAGGGACCGAATTCTCGGTCTGTGATGTGAACATTCCCGCAGAGGTGAAGTGATGGACGCCGAAAACACCCTCCTGTTGACCCTGGACACCGGCCCGGTGACCATCAAGCTTCGCCCCGACCTGGCGCCCGGCCACGTGGCGCGGATCAAGGAACTTGCGCGCGAAGGTTTCTACGACGGCGTGGTCTTCCACCGTGTGATCCCCGGCTTCATGGCCCAGGGGGGTGATCCCACCGGCACCGGCGGCGGCGGGTCGGAAAAGCCCAACCTGCAGGCGGAATTCAGCCGCGAGCCGCACGTGCGGGGGGTCTGCTCCATGGCGCGCACGCCCAATCCCAACTCGGCCAACAGCCAGTTCTTCATCTGCTTCGACGACGCCGGCTTCCTGGACGGCCAGTACACGGTCTGGGGGGAGGTGACCGAAGGCATGGAGAACGTCGACGCCCTGCCCAAGGGCGAGCCGCCGCGTGAGCCCGGCAAGATCGTCTCCATGAAGGTCGCCGCGGACGCCTGAGGCCCGAGTTAGGGCCATGGCCGCGCGGCTGAAGGTCTTCGTCACCTCGGACGGACTGACCGACCATGTCGCGGCAAGCTGGAGGCGGCGCTCAAGACGGCCCGGGCGCTGACGAGCGCTACTGTTTCAGCCGCGGCCGGGTGGACCGCGAGAACGTGCCCATCACCAGGACGCGCCGGGCGATCCGCCACTTGCCGTCGGCGCAACGCGTCAGATCGTCATAATACCGGCCGTAGGAGAAGATCTGCGGCCCGCCGTCCCTCTCCCGGATCACCATGGCGTAGGCCACGCTGCTGGCCCGATCCCCATCCAGCTGGACGACCGGCTGGCTGATGACGTTGCTCTGGGCGTTGGTGAACTTGAAGTTGGTGATGTGGGCCTTGAGCGCGTCATAGCCGCGGATGCTCGCATGGTCGTCGCGGCCACCGTCGGGTCGCAGCATCTGGATGTCCAGAATCCAGGGGTCCGTGAACAGGTCCATCCACGCGTCCGCCTCGCCGGAATCGATGTGGTAGGCATAGCCGTACACGACTTGCTCGATGGCCCGGATATCCTCCAAGGCCTGCAGCCGCGATAGAATCAGATCCTGGCTCATTGCCCCTCCCAAGGCGCTAGGCGGCGGCTCGAGTCAGAGGCCGAGCCTGCCCGGCTGTAGAGTATGACGCCGATCACCGCCGCGCGAGGGTGGCGATAACCGGATAGTGGTCGGCGCCCAGGCGGGGTCCACGCTCCACTTTCACGGTGGCCCAGCCATTCCCCGCGTAGACGTGGTCGATGGGCAGCAGGGAGATGGGGATCGGAATCCGCGGCTCGGAATTCCAGCCGGCCGGCCAGCTGAACAGGGCCCGCGTGCGGCGAGGGATTCCCAGCAACCTATCCTCGCGCCGGCGGCTGAATGACCAAGGGGTGGAGTTGAAGTCGCCGGCCAGGATCAGGCTGTCCTGCGGGAAGCGCCTGAGCACCTGGGCCAGGATCCGGCCTTCCTGCTGCTGCCTGGAGCCCCGCGTCGGCCAGCCGGGATGGACGGCGATGATCGTGTACTCGCCACGGCCGTCCCGGAAGGTGGCGCGGGCCAGCGGCGCGCCGGCGTCGTTGTCTGGACGTTTGGGAATGGCCGAGGTCACGGGTGGCGAGCGGCTGAAGATCGTGACCTCGCAATAGTCGCACGACGGCGTCATTCCGGTGTGCTCCGCCATCAGTCGACGGAACCGGGCGCTGGACTCGACGACGGTGACGACGTCGGGGTTCTGCCGAGCGATCCAGGCGACCGTGCCGGCCAGGTCGCGGTTGCGCTCCGCCCAGACGTTGAACTGGATCAGCTTGAGCTGGCGCGGCGCGCTCGCCGGCGCCGTGGGGCCGGCGTCGCGGAGGTATTCCGGAACGATGAGGGCGGCGGCCAGGGCGGCGCCGTCGAGACCCACCCAGATCAGCCATCTGCGCACCCAGCCCATCGACACAAGGCCCGCCGCGAGCGTCGCGAGGCCCACGGCCAGCCAGACGGGCGCGAAGTGGGTGAGGAGATCCCAGTCGTCGCTCACGCGACCAAGCTGGGCGCCCAGGGTGGCGGCGGCGCAAAGCGCGCCCGCCACCAGGATCGGCGGCCCCAGCACCAGCGAAAAGACGAGTCGCGGCAGGCCCATGGACGGGCTTTAGCATGAGGCTCGGCTTGACGCGCAGGCCGGTGCGTGGCCTTCACGCCGCGCCATGCAGCTTGCCGACTTCGCCTTCGACCTGCCCGAGGATCGCATCGCGTTGCGGCCGGTCCATCCGCGGGATTCCGCGCGGCTGCTGGTGGTCACGCCTGGAGCGGCGCTGTCGGATCGACAGGTGAGCGACCTTTCCGGGTTGCTGAGGGCCGGCGACGTCCTGGTCCTGAACGACACCCGGGTGATTCCGGCGCGGCTGAAGGGCGTGCGCCATCGCCAGGAGAACCGCACGGCGGTGGAGGCCACGCTGCACCGGAGACTGTCAGCCAGCGTCTGGACGGCCTTCATGCGTCCCGGCAAGCGGCTCGCGCCGGGCGACCGGGTCTCGTTCGGCGAGACCAAGGACCGCGCCTGCCTGCTGGGCGCCTTGGACGCCACGGTCCGCGAGAAGGGCGAGGGCGGCGAGGTGACCCTGGCCTTCGACCTGGCCGGGCCTGCCCTGGACGCCGCCGTCGCCGAGCGCGGCGCGATGCCCCTGCCGCCCTACATCGCCGTCAAGCGAGGTGAGGATGAGCGGGACCTCACGGACTACCAGACGGTCTACGCCCGCGAGGACGGTTCCGTGGCGGCGCCCACCGCGGGCCTGCACTTCACGCCGGAGCTGTTCGCGAAGCTGGAGGCGGCCAGGATCGGGACCGCCTTTGTCACCCTGCACGTAGGCGCCGGCACCTTCCTGCCGGTGAAGACTGAGAACCTGGCGGAGCACCGGATGCACGCCGAGTGGGGCGAGGTAAGCGCCGAGACGGCGGCGAAGCTGAACGCCGTGCGCGCCGCCGGCGGGCGGATCGTGTGCGTGGGGACGACCTCGCTCCGGCTCCTGGAGTCCGCCACAGGCGAGGACGGCGTGATCGGCGATTTCCATGGCGAGACGGCGATCTTCATCACCCCGGGCTACCGATTCCGCGCCGCCGACGCCCTGGTGAGCAATTTCCACCTGCCGAAGTCGACCCTGTTCATGCTGGTCTCGGCCTTTGCGGGGCTGGAGACGATGCGGGCCGCCTACGCCCACGCCATCGCCAACGGGTACCGGTTCTATTCCTACGGGGACGCCAGCCTGATCTGGAGAGCCGCCTGATGGCCGCGTTCGCCTTCGACATCGCCGCCACCGACGGGGCCGCGCGCACCGGGGTGCTGCGGACCCCGCGCGGGGACATCCGCACCCCGGCCTTCATGCCCGTGGGCACCGCTGGGACGGTGAAGGCGCTGACGGTGGACCAGGTGGCGGCGGCCGGGTCGGACATCCTGCTGGGCAATACCTACCACCTCATGCTGCGGCCCACCGCCGAGCGGGTGGCCAGGCTGGGCGGGCTGCACAGGTTCATGCGCTGGGAGAAGCCGATCCTGACAGACTCCGGCGGCTTCCAGGTGATGTCGCTGTCGAAAATCTCCAAGGTGAAGGAGGAGGCGGTCACCTTCCAGAGCCACATCGACGGCTCGCGCCATGTGCTAACCCCCGAGCGGTCGATCGAGATCCAGGCCGACCTGCTGGGCTCGGACATCGTCATGCAGCTTGACGAGTGCGTCGCCTGGCCTGCCACGGAGACCCGGGCCGCCGAGGGCATGCGGCTCTCGGCCCGCTGGGGCCAGCGGTGTAGGACCGCGTTCGGGACGCGGGACAGACAGGCTCTGTTCGGCATCCAGCAGGGCTCCACCTTCGAGGCTCTGCGCCGGGAGTCCTCAGAGCGGCTGATCGAGACCGGCTTCGACGGCTACGCCATCGGCGGCCTGGCGGTGGGCGAGGGGCATGCCGCCATGTGCGAGGTGCTGGACTATGCGCCGGCCATGCTGCCGGCGGACCGGCCGCGCTATCTGATGGGCGTCGGCAAGCCCATCGACATCGTCGAGGCGGTGGCCCGTGGCGTCGACATGTTCGACTGCGTGCTGCCGACCCGGTCGGGCCGACACGGCCAGGCCTGGACCTGGGACGGCCCGGTCAACCTGAAGAACGCCCGGTTCGCGGAGGATGACGCGCCGCTAGACCCTGACAGCGATTGTCCAGCCTCTTCAGCCTATTCCAAGGCCTACCTGCATCATCTGGTGAAGGCCGAGGAGATCCTCGGGCAGGTGCTGCTCTCCTGGCACAACATCGCCTTCTTCCAGCGGATGATGGCTGGCCTCCGCAACGCGATCGCGGAGGGCCGGCTGGAGGCGTTCCGCAAGGAGGTCGGACGGCGGTCGGGCGCTAATTCGGGCGGGCCGGATAGCGGGGCTTGAAGGGGCCTGGTTTTTTCGGCGGCGGCGTCGGCCGGTTGGATGTCGGGCGCGCGGGCGCCGCGGCGGCTGGCTGCCGACGGGCCGTCAGGACGTGAGAAGGCGTGGCCGGCGGCGTGCAGCCGCGGCTTTCGCCCAGACCCTTCAGGTAGGCGCGGCGGACGGCGCCGGCGGTGATCGCCGCCTGGACCTCGCGATCGTGCTGTTCGGCGCCGCTGAGCTGGCGGACCCAGCCGCGGAAGGGCAGGGCGCTGCTGGCGGCCGTGGCCATGACGCTGAGCGTGGTCTCGCGACCCTTCACCAGCAGGTCGTCCTGGTCGACCGAGGGCACGTCCAGGTCGGCCCCGAGGGCTGCGTTCAGCGGCCGGATCAGGGCGACCAGGTCGGCGCACCGCCGGCCGGGTGGTCTGCGATATGGGTCCGCCATGGCGTCCAGGAGCACGGGCGGGATCTTGGTGCGCACCATGTTGAGGTCGCGCAGCGGGGCCTGGACCGCGCCCTGGAGGTTCTCGCGATTGGCCTGGGCGGTGGTCTGCACCTGGCTCGGAGGGGGCGATGGGCGCGTGGTCGCGCAGGCGGTCAGGGTCAGGAGCGCGAGGACCAGGCTGAGGCAGGAAGAGCTACGCATCCGTCAATACTAACGGACGGGCCGGCGTTGGATAGGCCGCGCCGGCCGCCTTTCAGGTCGATGTCCGCTTTGTGAACGCGGGCGCGGTCCTACGCCGCGAGCGCGGTGGCGCGCCTACGCTGGCGGAGCGCCCCGCCCACGCCCGCGAAGCCGATGATCATCATCGCCCAGGTCGCCGGCTCTGGAACCGCCTGGACGCTCAAGGTGCCGGTGATGTCCGCCGTGAAGCTCTTGAGGAGGCCGCCGTTGCCGATCTGCAGCGGGACGCTGAGCCCGGTGAGGGCGATCGAGAAATCCTGGCCGATCGTGTTGGTGAAATCCAGGAAGTCCGAGGTGTAGGTCACCGTACCGGCCGCATCGCTGCCGATCAGGTTGAGCCCCCGGCCCCCGCCCGGGCCCCAGAGCTGGGCGTTGGTGAACTGGATGGTCAGCAGGTTGGTGAGGCCGTTGAAGGGCGTCACGCGGGTGAAGGCGATCGTGCCCGAGGCGACCTCCTGCTCGATGATCGGCCCGCTTGTGGCGGCCGGCGTGTTCGCCGTGGCGATCATCGAGAAGAAGGCGTTCTGGCTGGCCAGGGCGGCGGGGAGGTTCGCCGGCCAGAAGTCGAAGTCGAACTGGCCCGTGCCGATGCTGGTGAGCGTGGCCGTGCCATTGTTGTTGTTCTTGAACCGGAAGCTGTCCGGCTGACCTAGTTGGGCGAACTGTCCAATGGTCACCGCCGCTGCAAAGCAGGGCGTGGCGACAAGCGAAACGGCCACGGCGGCGGCGGTTATCAGCGTCTTCATGATCAGCAATCCCAATGGCTACGCTTGCTGATATTTCATGACAGACGAGGCGCTCGAACTGCTTTCCCCCCCGAGCGGGTAAATTAAGGAAGTGACTCTCCTTACAGGTGTTGTTGAAAAAAATGCCGCCGAGGTTTCAAGCAAGGACCAGTAGTTTTAGGACGCTGGCTTCTTATTGCGGTTCATTACTTTGGCGACGAGGGCGGAATTATCTCGCATTGCGAGGGGCGTGTTGACCAGCCGTTCGATCCGCCGGCCGCTGTTGCGGTCCAGGTCATAGCAGAGCTCGATGGCCATCTTGGCGGACCCTTGGACCTCGGCCGGCCGGGTCTGCAGCTTCTGGCAGAAGGCCCAGACGTCGGCCTCGAACGTCTCTTCCGGATAGATCGCCTGGACGAAGCCGGCCATCATGGCGGTCTGGGCGTCGATCTGCTCGCCGGCCACGCTGAGCCACTTGGACCAGCCGATGCCGCACAGACGGGTGAAGCGGCTGGTGCCGCCGCTGCCGGCGATGACGCCCAGATCGATCTCCGGCAGGCCGAAGCGGGCGTTGGGGGTCGCCAGGCGGAAATCCGCGCTGCCAGCCAGTTCGACGCCCAGGCCCAGGCAGACTCCCTGGATCGCCATCACGACAGGCTTCTCCAGCTCCTCCATCTCGTCATGCACCAGGTGCATGGGGCGACGGTAGTCTCGGCGGTACTCGGTGATGTCCTTGGCGGCCTGACGATCCGGATTGGCCATCGTGGTGGTGGTGATGTCCACGCCTGCGGTAAAATAGCGTCCTGTGGACTTGATCAGGAGCACACGCAGGTCGCGCGTATCTCGCACATCGTTCACCGCGTCCGAGATCGCCACCCGCATCTCGCGGGTGATGGCGTTCAGCTTGTGTGGCCGGGTGAAGGTGATGATGGCCACGCCATCCCTGTCTTCCCGCGTGTAGTCGGCCGTTGGTTCGCTCACGACATGCTCCATGAAAAGGGATTTTGGGGTTGATAGGGCCAACGGCGAGGCAACTTCAAACAAAACCAAGTGGCGCCGATGCAACAGCCGTGAACCTGCTCTGGCGTGGGCCCACCGGCAACCCTTCAGTTTTCGAATTTCATCGCGTAAGGAGCGCCACTCTGCACGTCCCGAATCGTGACGGCGCTAAGGGATAGGGAACTCGAACTGGCGGCAGGCCGGCCTGCGGCGCCTGTCCAGAAAAAAGCCCGCGCGGCGGGAAAAATTTCAGACTTCAAAGGGGAAATATCTATGCATGGCAGAATGAAGAACGCGGCTCTCTTCCTGGGCGGCTCGATCCTTTGCCTTGGCGTGAGTGCGCCGGCCTTCGCCCAGGAGGGCGTGGCGCTCGAGGAAGTCGTCGTCACCGCTCGTAAGACGGCGGAAAGTTCGCAGGACGTGCCGATCGCCGTCACCACGGTGAGCGCCAGGGCCCTGAGCGACCTCAGCGTCCGCGACATCAGCGAAATCTCCAAGCTGAGCCCGGCGCTCTACATCTCCTCGCAGGGCAGCTCCGGCCGCGCCAAGATCACCATCCGCGGCCAGGCCGAGGCGGACTCCCGCCTGACCACCGACGCCTCGGTCGGCGTCTATGTGGACGGGGTGAACTGGTCGCGCAGCTACGGCCTGCGGACCTCGCTGGTGGACGTCGCCCAGATCGAAGTGCTCAAGGGGCCGCAGGGCACCCTGTTCGGCCGCAACACCACAGGCGGCGCGCTCAACATCACCACCAATCAGCCGACCTATGAGGCCAACGGGGTGCTGGACCTCACCTACGGGTCCTACAACAACCTGCAGGTCCTGGCGGTCGCCAACATGCCGATCGTCGCCGACAGGCTGGCGGTGCGCCTCGTGGCCCAGCGGATCCTGCGCGACGGCTACGGCCGCGACTTCAACGGCAAGGAGATCCAGGACGACAATGTGATCGCCGGCCGTTTCCACGTCCGCTACGACTACAGCGACAGCGTGAACGTCCTGCTGAGCGGCGACTACAACGAACAGCGCAACATCGGTCCCAACATCATCGTCACGCACGACGCGATGCTGGCGCGGACCAACACCGCCACAGGCGGCCTGGGCGCAATCGCCGCCCAACT